>NZ_PSWK01000002.1:0-198445 GCF_002932735.1 Rathayibacter sp. AY1B7 | reverse complement strand
ACCCCCCCCCCTTCACGAGCGAGGCCAGCCCCTTCATGACCGTATCGCCCCTGATCTGGACCCTGACGATCGTCTTCATCGTCCTGCTCCTGCTCTTCGACTTCTTCTTCCACGTCCGGAAGGCCCACGAGCCCACGCTGAAGGAGTCGTCGATCTGGTCGGCGCTCTACGTCGGCATCGCCGTGCTCTTCGGGCTCGGCGTCCTCGTCTTCGGCGGAGCGACGCCCGGATCGGAGTACTTCGCGGGGTACATCACCGAGAAGGCCCTCTCGGTCGACAACCTGTTCGTCTTCCTCATCATCATGGCGAGCTTCAAGGTGCCCCGCGCCGACCAGCAGAAGGTGCTCCTCTTCGGAATCGTCTTCGCACTGATCGCCCGCACCGGCTTCATCTTCCTCGGCGCCGCACTGATCAACTCGTTCGCCTGGGTCTTCTACATCTTCGGCCTGATCCTGCTGCTGACCGCGTTCAACCTGGTCAAGCCGGGAGACGACCACTCCAGCGACAACGTGATGGTGCGCCTGGCCAAGCGGATCTTCAAGACGAGCGACCAGTACGACGGCGACAAGTTCTACACGCACATCGACGGCAAGAAGGTCCTCACGCCGATGATCCTCGTCATGGCGGCGATCGGCGGAACGGACATCCTGTTCGCCCTCGACAGCGTGCCGGCGATCTTCGGCCTCACCAGCGACGTGTACCTCGTCTTCACGGCGACCGCGTTCTCGCTGCTGGGCCTGCGCCAGCTGTACTTCCTCATCGACGGCCTGCTCGACCGCCTCGTCTACCTCAGCATCGGCCTCGCCGCGATCCTCGCCTTCATCGGCGTGAAGCTGATCCTGCACGCGCTCCACGAGAACAACCTGCCGTTCATCAACAACGGCGAGCACGTGGAGGTCTTCGAGATCGGCACCGGACTGTCGCTCTCGGTCATCATCGGCGTCCTCGTGATCACGGTGATCGCCTCCCTCGTCAGCCCCAAGGGCCGCCGCATGGCCGCCGAGGCCGCCGAGCGCCGGCGCGTGGCCGAGGCCGCGGGCGCGGACGTCGACGCGACGCACTGAGTCGTCTCGTGCGCCGCGAAGCGGCGCACCGCAGTCGGCTCTCCTAGGCGGTCGGTTTCCCGAGAGCGGGTCCCGACCGCCTAGAACGATCCGCTGACACGCGGATCGCTCGTTCGACGGGCCGTCTCGTGCGCCGCAGGGCGGCGCACCGCAGTCGACTCCCACGGGCGGTCGGGTTCCCGAGAGCGGGTCCCGACCGCCTAGGAGGATCCGCTGACACGCGGATCCCCCGTTCGGCTCGACCGAGCACCGCACGCCGGTGCTCCGCAGTCAGCTCCCCTGGGCGCTCAGGTCCCCGAGAGCGGGTCTTGACCGCCGAGAACGTCCCGCCGGCTCGAGCGCGGACTCCGCTCGCGGAGGGTCAGCGGGCGCGGTACCGGTGCTCGGGGCGGCCGGTGGTGCCGTAGCTGAGCGTCATCTCGACGAGGCCGCGGCCGGCGAGGCCAGAGAGGTACCGCTGGGCGGTGGCGCGCGAGATGCCGGCCCGCTCGGCCACCTCGAGAGCCGAGAGCTCGGCGCCCGACTCGGCCAGGCGCGCGAGGACGAGCTGCTCGGTCGCAGAGCGCGAAGGCTGCGCGACGGTGGCGTCACCGGAGTGCAGGATGCGCAGGGCCCGCTCGACGGCCTCCTGATCCGCCGCGCGGTCCTCCCGCAGCACGTTCCGGAACCGCACGTACGCGTCCAGGCGCTCGCCGAGCAGGCGCGCCTCGAACGGCTTGATGAGGTACCCGAGCGCTCCCGCGTGCAGGGCGCGCCGCACCGTCGCCCCGTCGGAGGCGGCGCTCACCACGAACGCGTCGGTGTCGAGCTCGCGGAGCAGGGCGATCCCGCTCTGGTCCGGCAGGTGCACGTCGAGCAGCAGCAGATCGGGCGCGTGCTCGGCGACGGCCGCCCGTGCCGCCCGCGCCGTGTGCACCGGAGGAAGGGCCGTCAGCCCCTGCCGCGCCTCGACCAGGTCCGCGTGCAGCTGCGCGACCCGGAAGTCGTCGTCCACCACCAGCACCGTGCGCTCCCGCGCCGTGTCCGCGCTCATGACCCGTCCCCGTCCTGCTCCGGCGGCCGCACCGCTCCGGGGAGGCGCGCGCACAGCACGGCCCCCGACTCCGCTCCGCCGGCGTCCGCCAGCCAGACCTCGCCACCGCGTCGGGCTGCCACCTCGCGGCACAGCGGCAGTCCGAAGCCCCGGCCGTGCACGCGCCCGTCGTCCTCGACGGGGTCGCCCGCGCCGGCCCGGTCGAACAGCGAGTCCGGATCGAGCACCCCGTCGCCGGAGTCGGCGACCGTCACGAACAGCGCGTCGCCGTCGTCGAGCAGCTCGACCTCGACGAAGCGCACGTCGCGCCGCCCCTCGACCGCCGCGCGCACCGCGTTGTCCACGAGGTTCCCGACCACCGTGGCGACGTCCTCCGGCTCGACGACGGTGCCGCGCACCAGCGTCTCCTCGCCGAGCGTCAGCAGCACGCCGCGCTCGGCCGCCTCGATCCCCTTGGCCCCGACGAGAGCCTGCAGGTACGGCTCCTGCAGCCGGTCGGCGTGCTGCACCGGGTACTTGAGCGGGCCGCGGGTCAGCACCTCGTCGAGGTAGTCGCGCGCCGACGCGGTCCGCCCCGCATCCAGCAGGCCCGCGACCACGTGCAGGCGGTTGGCGAACTCGTGCCGCTGCACCCGGAGCGCGTTGGTCATCGCGCCGACCGCGTCGAGGCGCCGGCTCAGCGCGGCGAGGTCGGTGCGGTCGCGCAGCACCACCACCACGCCCAGGTCGCGGTCGCCGCGGGTCACCCGGCGGATGTCGACGTAGACGATGCGGGAGCGGACGACGAAGCCCTCCTCGCCTCCGGGGCGGGGCGGCTCGACGGAGTGCAGCGCGGCGCCGATCGCGTCGGCCAGCGGAACGGGCAGGTCGAGCTCCGCGAGCGGCCGCCCGTGCAGCGCCCGCCCGGTCGGGTCGTCGGAGCCGAGGATCGCGGCGGCCCGCGCATTGCAGACGCCGACGCGCCCGTCGCGGTCGAGCGCGAGCACGCCCTCGTCGACCCCGTCGAGCACGGCGGCCTGGTCCTGCACGAGCGAGGTGAGCTCCTCCGGGGCGAGGCCGAGCGTCAGGCGCAGCAGGCGGCGGCGGATGAAGACGGCGGCGACGGCGGCGAGCACCAGCCCGGCGAGCGCCGCGGCGAGGACGCCGAGCAGCGCGGTCGGCAGGTCGGTGAAGACGCTGGAGCGCGCGAAGCCGATGCTGACCTCCCCGACGACCCGCTGCTCCCCCGCGGCGAAGACCGGGACCTTGGCCCGTGCCGACTCGCCCAGCGTGCCGGTGCCCCACGAGACGCTCTCGCGCCCGGCGAGCGCCTCGTCGGGGCTCGTCGAGACCCGCTCGCCGAGGCGATCCTCGTCGGGGTGGGCGAGGCGGATGCCCTGATCGTCGGTGATCACGACGAAGAGCGCGCCGGTGCGCTGCTCGACGGCGGCGGCGACGTCCTCGAGCGGTCCGCCGCGCAGCTCCGAGGCGGCGGGCGCGCCGGGCACCGCGGAGGACTCGGCGACCGCGTCGCGCACGTCGGGGTCCTCGGCGACGGTGCGGGCGATGGCGAGCGCCGTCCCCTCCGCCTCGCCGCGCAGCTGCTGGACGCTGAGCGCGGTGACGAGGCCGGCGCAGACCAGCACGGCGGCCGACACCGTGGCGAGCTGCAGGACCAGGACGTGGGTCGCGAAGCGCATCGGGGCCTCCTCGCCGTCGTCGTGCGCAGAATGCGCAGAAGCCACACTATGCGCAGATGTCGCCGTAATGAGCGATACCCCGGCGCCGGACGCGGAGCTGCCTAGGGTTTCCACCATCTCCCGGCCGGCTCTCCCGCCGAGCGCGGGCGGAGGCACTGGACGAAGGAGTCAGCTGTGTTGGTAGTACTCGGTTTCACCATGATCCTGGCCTTCATGGCCCTGATCATGACCAAGCGGCTGACGCCGATGGTCGCCCTGATCGTCGTGCCGACGATCTTCGGCCTCTTCGCGGGCGCCGGCCTCGGCATCGGCGACATGGTCCTCGAGGCGATCGGCAGCCTCGCGCCCACGGCCGCGCTGCTGATGTTCGCGATCATGTACTTCGGGATCATGATCGACGTCGGGCTCTTCGACCCGCTGATCCGCTTCATCGTCCGCGCGCTCGGCGACGACCCGGCGAAGGTCGTGCTCGGCACGGCGCTGCTCGCGGGTGCGGTCT
This sequence comes from Rathayibacter sp. AY1B7, assembly GCF_002932735.1. Lineage (NCBI taxonomy): Bacteria > Bacillati > Actinomycetota > Actinomycetes > Micrococcales > Microbacteriaceae > Rathayibacter > Rathayibacter sp. AY1B7. The sequence goes on along the minus strand of NZ_PSWK01000002.1, from coordinate 194,170 downwards.
CGCTCGACGGCGACGGCTCGACCACCTTCATCGTCACCACCGCCGCGATGCTCCCGATCTACCTGCGCCTGGGGATGAACCCGGTCGTGCTGACCTGCGTCGCGGGCCTGGCCAACGGCACGCTCAACATCGTCCCCTGGGGTGGACCGACGGTGCGCGCCGCCGCGGCCCTCCAGGTCTCGCCGAGCGAGATCTTCGTGCCGATGCTCCCGTCGCTCGCGGTGGGCCTGGCCGTCACGCTCGTCTTCGCCTGGTTCCTCGGGCTCGGCGAGCGCCGCCGCCTCGGCTCGCTCGCGCTGGCCGAGCCGATGCTCGAGCAGGAGCTCGTCGGCGCCGGCCGCGGCTCCTCCTCCCGCTCGGGCGGCGCCCGCACCGGCGGCCTCGCGGCCCTGACCGGGGGCATCCGCACCGTCGCCCGGGAGCGCTTCTCCTTCCTCCGCGGTCCCCAGGCCCTGCGCGGAGCCCAGGTGGCGGTCGCCGCCCGCGTGCAGGCCGACGACGCCGACACCGCGATGGCCGACACGATGCTCGACCCCGAGCGCGAGACGCTGCGCCCGAACCTGATCTGGGTGAACCTGGTCCTGACCCTCGCGGTGATGACGCTGCTGGTCGCCGACATCCTGCCGCTGCCCTACGTGTTCATGGTCGGCTCCGCGGTCGCCCTCCTGATCAACTTCCCGAAGATGAAGGACCAGGCCGCCGAGATCGTCAAGCACGCGCCGAGCATCGTGGGCGTCGTGTCGATGGTGCTGGCGGCCGGCGTGCTGATCGGCGTCCTCAACGGCACCGGCATGGTCGACGCCATGGCGGAGTGGGTCGTCGCGGTGATCCCGCCGGCGCTCGGCCCGTTCCTCGCCGTGATCACCGGCGTGCTCAGCATCCCGATGACCTTCTTCATGTCGAACGACGCGTTCTACTACGGCATCCTCCCCGTGCTCTCCGAGAGCGCGGCGAACTACGGCATCTCGCCGGTCGAGATGGCGCGCGCCTCCATCACCGGGCAGCCGGTGCACCTCCAGAGCCCGCTGGTCCCGGCGATCCTCCTGCTCGTCTCCCTCGCCGCGGTGAACCTCGGCGACCACCACCGCAAGGTGCTGTGGCGAGCGGTCGTCGTCTCGCTGGTCATGCTCGCCGTCGGCGTGCTGGTCGGCTCGATCCCCTTCGGCTGAGGTCGACGGAGCGGAGCGCCGAGCGATCGGAACGAGGACGGGACCCCTTGCTGCGGCGGGGGTCCCGTCCTCGTTCCGCGGCTCGGTCCCGCAGCCCGCGCTAGCGCAGCAGCGGCGCCAGGTTCTCGGTCCAGACTTCGGAGCCGACCTTGAGGATGAGGGCGCCGACCACGACGAGGAACGCGACCCGGATGAAGCGGCTGCCACGAGCGACGGCCATCCGCGAGCCGAGGTACGCGCCCGCCACGTTGGCGGCGCCCATCAGGAGGCCCAGCAGCCAGATCACGTGCCCGCCCGGCACGAAGTAGAGCAGGGCGCCGAGGTTGGTCGCGACGTTGACGATCTTCGCCTTGGCGCTGGCGAGCAGGAAGTCGTAGCCCAGCGCGGTGATCAGGGCGATGATCAGGAAGGTGCCGGTGCCCGGTCCGATCAGGCCGTCGTAGAAGCCGATCAGGAGTCCCAGCACGGCCGCGGTGACGAGGTGGCGCCGGCCCGCGTGCTTGAGCACCGTGACGCTGCCCAGTGCCGGGCGGGCGATCGTCACGACGGCGACCACGATCAGCGCGACGACGATGATCGGCTTGAACACCGCGGCCGGGAGGAGGCCGGCGAGCGTCGCGCCTCCGTAGCTGCCCGCGAGGGCGACTGCCGCCATCGGCAGTGCGGTGCGCAGATCGGGCTTCGCGCGCCGGTAGTAGGTGATCGCGCTGGTGGTCGTGCCGAAGATCGAGGCCAGCTTGTTCGTGGCGAGCGCCTGCACGGGCGAGATCCCCGGCACGAGGAGCAGGGCGGGGAGCTGGAGGAGTCCGCCGCCGCCCACGACCGCGTCGATCCAGCCGGCCGCGAAGGCGGCGAGGATCATCAGCGCGAGGACGGGGAGTCCGAGATCCTCTGTGAAGGTCAGCATCGGTCGGAAGCGTACGCGAGCACCGCGACCCCCTCGACCTCGGTGGCCGGGCCGCCCTAGGGTCGGCGGCATGCGATTCGGACTCTTCATCCCCCAGGGCTGGCGCCACGACCTCGTCGGCGTCCCGGCCGCCGACCAGTGGCGCACCATGAGCGACCTCGCCCGGCACGCCGACGACGGCGCCTGGGAGTCGATCTGGGTCTACGACCACTTCCACACCGTCCCGCAGGTGACGGAGGAGGCGACGCACGAGGCGTGGTCGCTGATGAGCGCGTTCGGCGCCACCACGTCGCGCGTGCGGCTGGGCCAGATGTGCACCTGCATGGGCTACCGGAACCCCGCCTACCTCGCCAAGGTCGCGACGACCGTCGACATCGTCTCGGGCGGGCGGGTCGAGATGGGCATCGGCGGCGGCTGGTACGAGCACGAGTGGCGCGCGTACGGCTACGGCTTCCCGCCGATCGCCGAGCGGCTGGGCCGGCTCGACGAGGGAGTGCAGATCCTGCAGCAGGCCTGGACGACCGGGTCCGCGACCCTCGACGGCCGCTACTACCAGGTGGACGGCGCGCAGAACCGACCGCTGCCCCTGCAGGAGGGCGGCATCCCGCTGTGGGTCGCCGGCGGCGGTGAGAAGGTCACGCTGCGGATCGCGGCCCAGTACGCGCAGTACACGAACTTCGCCGGGACCCCGGAGGCGTTCGACCACAAGAGCTCGGTCCTCCGCGGGCACTGCGAGCGCCTGGGCACCGACTTCTCGGCGATCACCCGGAGCTCGAACTACAACGTCGTGATCGGCGAGACGGAGGCGGAGGTCGAGGCGGCGCTGCAGCGTCTCGAGGAGCGCGTGGTCCCGTACCTCGGCGCGGAGGGAGCGGCGTCCTTCGTCGCCGAGTACCGCAGCCCCGGCGCGCTCGCGGTCGGCACTCCCTCGCAGATCGTCGACCGGCTCGCCGGCATGCAGTCGCGCGGGATGGACTACGGCATCCTCTACTTCCCGGACGCCGCCTACGACCGGTCCGGCATCGAGCTGTTCGAGCGCGAGGTGCTGCCGGCGCTCTCCTGAGCGCGGAGCGGCGGGGGCTCCTACGCCTCCCGCCCCCCGCCCGCAAGTCCTTGGGGCGCCCCGGCCCCGCGCCTACGGTCGGAGCATGGACGCACAGGACATCCGCTGGAACGACGAAGCCCGCGACAAGATCCTCGAGGACTCGGACAGGGTCCTCCGCGAGGCGGTGCTCGACCTCGCGACGAGCAAGAAGGGCGAGCCCTGGGAGGACGTGTTCGCCGAGCTGAACGCGCGCCTCAAGGACCGCTTCATCGACTTCGAGCCCGGCCCGGACCTCCGCAAGTACGCCGAGGCCGTCTCCGCCGGGGAGATCGAGACCGGCTCGTGAGCGAGCTCGACCGCGACGCCGCGCTCGAGGACGAGATCACCTCGATCCACGCCCTCGGCGAGGGCCGCGTCGGCGAGACGGCCGGCCCGGAGGACGAGGACCACGAGCTCTCGCCCGAGCAGGACGCCCGCATCGAGTCCGAGCTGAAGAGCCGGGGCAGCGAGAGCTGATCCTCTCTGTACGCGGAAGGCCCGCTCCCCCTCGAGGGAGCGGGCCTTCCGCGTGAGTCGCGACTACGCCGAGAGGGGCTCGTAGTCGGTGTAGCCCTCGGCTCCTCCGCCGTAGACCGTCTCCTGGACGACCTCGTTCTCGGGGTGCCCGCCCTGCCAGCGCTCGACCAGGTCGGGGTTGGCGATCGCCGGGCGGCCGACGGCCACGGCGTCGGCGTGGCCCTCGCTGATCAGCTCGGTCGCCTCCTCGCGGCTGGTCGGCGAGCCGAAGCCGCTGTTGGCGATGAAGACGCCGTCGAAGCGCGAGCGGAGGTCCTGGACCAGCTCGCCGGCGGGCTCGGCGTGCAGGACGCTGAGGTAGGCCAGGCCGAGCGGGGCGAGCCCGTCGACGACGGCCTCGTAGGTGGCGCGCACGTCGTCGCCGTCGGTCTCGACGACGTCCTGGATGTTGTGGGCCGGCGAGAGGCGGATGCCGACGCGGCCCGCTCCGACCTCGTCGACGATCGCGCGGGTGACCTCGAGCGGGAACGCGGCGCGCTCGGCCGGGGTCCCGCCGTACTGGTCGGTGCGCACGTTGGAGATGGGCGAGAGGAACTCGTGCAGCAGGTAGCCGTTGGCGCCGTGCACCTCGACTCCGTCGAAGCCGGCGTCGATCGCGCGGCGGGCGGCGGCGACGAACTCGTCGCGGACGGTCGCCAGCTCCTCGGTGGTCAGCGCGTGCGGCACCGGGAAGGGCTTCTTGCCGGAGGGGGTGTGCACCTCTCCGTCGATGGCGACGGCGCTCGGGGCGACGATGCGGTCGGTGCCGGTGATCTCGGTGTGCGAGACGCGGCCCGCGTTCATCAGCTGCATGACGATGCGCCCGCCCGCGGCGTGCACGGCGTCGGCGACGGCGCGCCAGCCCGCGGCCTGCGCGTCGGTCTCGATGCCGGGCTGCCCGGCGTAGCCCTTGGACTCGGCGCTGGGGAAGACGCCCTCGCTGATCAGCAGGCCCATGCTCGCGCGCTGGGCGTAGTACTCGGCGACGATCGCGCCGGGCACGCCCTGCTCGTCGGAGCGCAGTCGCGTCATCGGTGCCAAGACGATGCGGTTGGGGAGGTCGAGGTCGCCGGCGGTGAGGGGGGAGAACGGATCCACGGGATCGCCTTTCTACGGAGCTGTCTCAGGGGGCTGCCCTGAGGGGGGGAGGCACGTGCACCTGCGGCGCACTCCGGGCAGCAACCGCGAGCGGAGCACGGTCATTCCTCCTCCCGGCGTTCTCCCATCCCCCGCGCCCCGGGCACGCGGTCGACGGCCTGCCGCCTCCCGACTCCTGCTCGGACATCCGGGCTGTCTACACTCGGGAGGCGACGACGAAGGAGTGTGCGCGATGCCGGCGAGACCCCACCACCCCGTGAGCTCCCGGCTGCTGCCGGCGCTCGCGGCCCTCCTGATCGCCGCGGTCCTCGCGCTGGTCCCCGCGACCGCGGCGACGGCCGAATCGCCCGTCTCCTTCTCCTCCTCCACCGTCCTCGACTCGGTCGGGGTGCTGAGCTCCGGAGAGACCGCCGAGATCGAGCAGGCCTCGCGGGCCCTCTACGACCAGCACCGCGTGCAGCTGTTCGTCGCCTTCGTCGACTCCTTCACCGATCCGTCCGACCGCGCCGCGTGGGCGGACGAGACCGCGACCCGCAACGGACTGGGCACCGACGACGTCCTCCTGGCCGTCGCGGTCGACGCCCGCCAGTACCAGGTGTCGGTCGCGCAGGGCTTCGCCCTCGACGACGCGCAGGTCTCCTCGCTCCAGTCCGACGACATCGAGCCGAGGCTCGCCGACGGCGACTGGGCCGGAGCCGCGGTGGCCGCCGCCGACGGGATCGGGCAGCGCCTCGACGCGCCCAGCGCCGGCGAGTCCCTCGGCTCGGGGCTGCTGATCGCGCTCGGCGTGCTCGCGGCCCTCGTCGTGGTCGGCCTCGTGGTGCTGCTGCTCGTCCGCCGCGCGCGGAAGCGCCGCGCCCAGGAGGCGGTGGAGGCCTCGATCGACGAACTCGCCACCCGTGCCGGGTCGGCCCTCGTCCACGCCGACGACGCCGTCCGCACCAGCGAGCAGGAGGTCGGCTTCGCGGAGGCGCAGTTCGGCGCCGACGCGACCGGCGCGTTCCGCGAGGCGCTCGTCACCGCGAAGCGCCTGCTCGGCGAGGCCTTCACCCTGCAGCAGCGCCTCGACGACGCCGAGCCGGAGACCGATCAGGAGCGCCGCGACGGCTACCAGCGCATCCTCCAGCTCTGCGAAGACGCCGAGCAGACGCTCGACGAGCGCGCGAGTGCGTTCGAGGAGCTGCGGGACCTCGAGAAGAACGCGCCGCAGGTCGCCGCCGCGCTCACGGCCCGCGCCGCCGAGGTCGGCGACCGCCTCCCCTCGGCCCGAGCCCGCCTCGCCGAGCTCGCGTCCCGCTACGCGCCGACCGCGATCGACGACGTGGGCGACGACGCCGACCAGGCCGAGGACCGCCTCCGCTTCACCCGCGACCAGCTCGCCGGCGCCCAGCAGGCGCTGCAGGCCGGCGACTCCGGCCGCGCCGCCGTGCTGCTGCGCGCCGGGCAGCAGGCCGCCGAGCAGGCCTCCGGGCTCGTCGACGCGGTGGCGACGCGCGGCGACGAGCTGCAGAAGGCGGAGGCGTCGCTCGCCGGCCGCATCGCCGAGATCCGCGCCGACGTGGCGCAGGGACGAGCGCTCGCCGCCTCCCAGGACGCGGAGTCCGCCGCCCAGGCGCAGAACGTCGCCGCGGCGGTCGCCTCGACCGAGGCCGCCCTCGACGACGTCGAGCGCGCCGCCTCCGTGCGGCCGAACGACCCGCTCGCCCTGCTCGAGGCGCTCACCGCCGCCGACGCCACGATCGACGCCGCCGTCGGCGGGTTCCGCGACGCGCAGGCCCAGCGCGAGCGCGAGCGGGCCGCCCTCGGCGCCGAGCTCACCTCCGCCCGCAGCCGCGTCTCGGCCGCCGAGGACTTCATCGCGGCCCGCCGCGGCGCGGTCGGCTCGGAGGCGCGCACCCGCGTCGCCGAGGCCGCCCGCTCGGCCGAGTACGCCGAGCGCATCGCCGCCACCGACCCCCGCGAGGCTCTCGCCTCTGCCCAGCGCGCCTCGCAGCTCGCCCAGCAGGCGCTCGAGCGGGCGCGGGCCGACGCCGGCGCCTACTCCGCCCCGAACGCCGTCGGCAGCCCCTACGGAGGCGACACGACCGGCGCGTTCCTCGGCGGGATCCTGGTCGAGTCGCTCCTGGGAGGCGGACGCCACAGCGGCTACCGCTCGGGCGGCTTCGGCGGAGGCGGGTTCAGCGGCGGCTTCGGCGGCGGCGGCTCGTCCCGGCGCTCCGGCGGCGGCGGCTTCGGCGGCGGGCGCAGCAGCGGCGGAGGCGGACGCCGTGGAGGCGGCGGGCGCTTCTGAGCGCCCCCGGGCATCCGCGCACGACCGACGACCACCACCTCCCCCACGACTCCGGCACCACCTCCGACATCCGGCACCACCCACGACGCAAGGAGAGACACCCATGGCTCAGAGACAGTCGATCTTCGGCCGCATCGCGCAGCTCGCGAAGGCCAACATCAACGCACTCCTCGACCAGGCCGAGGACCCGCAGAAGATGCTCGACCAGATGGTCCGCGACTACACCGACAGCATCCGCGACGCCGAGGCGGCGATCGCCACCACGATCGGCAACCTGCGCCTGCTCGAGGACGACTACCGCGAGGACGTACAGAACGCCCAGGAGTGGGGCGGCAAGGCCCTCGCCGCGAGCCGCAAGGCCGACGAGCTGCGCACCGGCGGGAGCGCCGGCGACGCCGACAAGTTCGACGCGCTGGCCAAGGTCGCTCTGCAGCGCCAGATCCAGTCCGAGAAGGAGGCGAAGGACGCCGAGCCGACCATCGCCTCGCAGACCGAGGTCGTCGACAAGCTCAAGTCGGGCCTGAACCAGATGCGCGAGAAGCTGCAGCAGCTCTCGAGCAAGCGCGACGAGCTGATCGCGCGCTCGAAGACCGTCGAGGCGCAGAGCCAGGTCCAGGACGCCGTGAAGAGCATCGACCTGATGGACCCGACGAGCGAGGTGAGCCGTTTCGAGCAGAAGATCCGCCGCGAGGAGGCGCGCGTCCGCGGCGCGGAGGAGCTCGCCTCCTCGAGCCTGGACGCGCAGTTCGAGTCGCTCGAGGACCTCGGTGAGATGACCGAGGTGGAGGCGCGCCTCGCCGCGCTCAAGTCCGGCCGCCCGCAGGACTCGATCGGCTCCTGAGCCCGTGCGCCTCCGGCGGTCCTGCCGGAGGCGCACTCCCCCTTCCCGACACGCGCGGAGCGAAGGCTGGCAATCGCCATGGTGCGGTGCCGCCGCCGTCCCCGTAGTGTTCACACCAGGTTGCCCTTGACCCCGGTCGCCCTGATGCCGCGTCCGGCCCCTACCGACGCGGTGAACCATGAGCGGACCGCCCCCGTCGGGATCGCTCACCGAGAGACCGTCGACGCCGACGGTCACCACGAAGAGCGAGGCGCCGATGAGCACCCCCACCACCACGTCCGTCACCGGAGGCGCCCCCCGCGTCGTCCGCACCCGCCCCCGCGCCGACGGCCGCGTCAACCCGACGACCGAGTACTCCGGTCTCCTCAGCACGGTCCGCGACGCGGGGCTCCTCCGCCGCCGCACCGGCTTCTACTACACGATGTTCGGCGCGCTGGTCCTCGCGCTCGGCGGCATCGTCACCGGCTTCGTCCTGCTGGGCGACTCCTGGTTCCAGCTCCTGCTCGCCGCCGCCCTCGGCATCGTGCTGACGCAGTTCGCCTTCCTCGCCCACGAGGCCTCGCACCGCCAGGTGTTCGAGTCCGGCAGGGCCAACGACGTCGCCGGGCGCACCCTCGCGAACCTCTTCGTCGGCATCAGCTACTCCTGGTGGATGACCAAGCACAGCCGCCACCACGCGAACCCGAACGTGCTGGGCAAGGACCCGGACATCGAGCGCGACGTCGTCTCCTTCACCGCCGAGGACGCGGCCCGCTCGCGCGGCCTCTACGCCTGGCTCACCCGCCGCCAGGGCTACGCGTTCTTCCCGCTCCTGCTGCTCGAGGGCCTCAACCTGCACCTGCACGGCTTCCGCACCGTGTTCGGCAAGGGCAAGGTCGACAAGCGCTGGGTCGAGATCACCATGCTCGTCACCCGCGTCGGCCTCTACCTCGCCGTCGTCTTCTGGGCCCTCCCCCTCGGCCTGGCGTTCGCCTTCGTCGGCGTGCAGCTGGGCGTCTTCGGCCTCTACATGGGCGCCTCGTTCGCGCCGAACCACAAGGGCATGCCGCTGCTGCCGAAGGAGGCGCGCGTCGACTTCCTCCGCCGCCAGGTCCTCACCTCGCGCAGCATCCGCAGCACCTGGTTCACCGACCTCTACATGGGCGGACTGAACTACCAGGTGGAGCACCACCTCTTCCCGAACATGCCCCGCCCGGCGCTGCGCCGTGCGCAGGTCATCGCCAAGGAGTACTGCACCACCCACCAGATCCCCTACACCGAGACCTCGCTGATGGAGTCGTACGCGATCGTCGTCCGCTACCTCAACAAGGTCGGCCTGTCGGCCGGCGGCGACCCGTTCGACTGCCCCGCCGCCTCCGCCTACGGACGCTGAGCACTCCCCCTTCGGAGGCCCCTCGCACCTTCCCGGTGCGGGGGGCCTCCGTCGTTCGCGGGAGCGCAAGGGGGTGCCCCCGCGGGCGGCGGAGTCGTAGCGTCGGGACATGAGCAGCTCCGACTACGACATCGAGCCCACCCCCACCGACACGACCGACGGCGCCCGCACGCCCGACCCCGCCACCGAGACCGGCACCTCCGCGGGCCTCGACGAGGTCGGCGGCGCGGCCTCCCCCCTGGCCGACGGCGTCGGCGCCGACGGCGAGGAGCAGAACCCCCCGCTGCCCGACTGGGGCCCCACCGACGGCGTCCACGGCACCGACGCCGAGACCGACGCCTCGGGCACCGAGCAGCACTGACACGGCTCCGCGAGGGACCTCCCCGGCCGGTCGGCGAACGTTCCGACCGCGTTCCGAGGAGGTCCCTCCGTGTTCGCCGGAGGGTCGGCCGGCGCTCGGTCGGCGCGCCCTACACTGGCGAAATGCAGCCGACCGAACGCGCCCTCCGCGTGATCTCCTACAACCTCCGGGAGCACCGAGCGCACGCCGAGATCGCCCCCCTCGCCGCCCGCCACGACATCGACGTCCTGTGCCTGCAGGAGTGCGACACCACGAAGCTGCCGCAGGAGGTGGGCTCGCTCCGGCTCGCGTCCGTCACGGCCCGCAACCGCCTGGGCCTTGCCGTCTACTACTCGCAGGACCGCTTCGAGCTCTCCGGCAGCGCCGCTTTCGAGCTCAGCAAGTCCATGCACGACCGGGTGATGTCCCCCGCTCACGAGCGCCTGCTGGCCGTCCGCCTCGACGACCGCGACGGCGGATCGATCGCGGTCTCCTCCTTCCACGCCGCCCCGCTCTCGGCCGGCAACGCCCTGCGCCGCAAGCAGATCGACGAGGCGCTCAACCGGCTGCGCGAGTACGCGCCGGACACCCCCTCCCTGATGGTCGGCGACTACAACTACCCGTGGTTCTTCCGCGGACTCGACCGCCGGATGACCCGGAACGGCTACCTGGTCTCGCGGAGCGACTCCCCCACCTACGCGCGCTACCGCTACTTCAGCGGCCACTTCGACTTCGCGATCAGCGACTCCGTGCGGATCGAGCGGGTCTCCACGCTGCCCCAGGGCGTCTCGGACCACCTCCCGGTGATGGTCGACGCGCACTACGGCGTCCCCGCCGCCTGAGCGCGGGGCCCGCGGGCCCGCGCGGTCGGTAGGCTCAGGGGGTGACGACCCTGATCCTCGCCCGGCACGGAGAGACTGTCTGGCACTCCGAGAACCGCTTCGCGGGCTCCTCCGACATCGCGCTGACCCCCCGGGGCCAGGACCAGGCGGCGACTCTGGCCGCCTGGGCCGTCGACGCCGACCTCGAGGCGGTGTACTCCTCCACCCTGGTCCGGGCCGTGCGCACCGCCGTGCCCGCCGCGCGGGCGGCCCACCTCGAGCTGCAGCCCGACCCGGCCCTGGTCGAGGTCGACTTCGGCCGCGGCGAGGGGCTGACCACCGACGAGATGGAGAAGCGCTTCCCGGACGAGTACCACGCGTGGGTCGCGGCGCCGGCCATCCAGCCGATGCCCGGCGGCGAGTCCGGCCTCGACGCCGTCGCCCGCGCGAACACCTCCCTCGCCCGCATCCACCGCGAGCACCCCGACGGCCGCGTGCTCGTCGTCGCGCACGGCACGCTCATCCGCCTCCTGCTGTGCGCCTACCTCGGCATCAACCCCGAGACCTATCGGCACACCTTCCCGGTGGTCGACAACGTCTCGCTGACCACGCTGCGCTGGGACGCGACCGGCGTCGGCCTGCTCGGATACAACGTCCCGCCCGTCCAGACGCAGCGGCGCTCCAGCTGAGCGCAGCGGCCGCTCCGGAGCGGCGCCCGGCGAGCGCGGGCTCGATCGGCCTGGTGCTCGGGTCGGTCGCGAGCGTGCAGCTGGGCGCCTCCTTCGCCGTGCTGCTCTTCCCCGCCGCGGGGCCGATCGGCACCGTCACGCTCCGGCTGGTGTTCTCGGCCGTCGTTCTGCTCCTGGTCTGCCGTCCGCGGCTGAGCGGCCACAGCCGGAGCGACTGGGCCACCGTCGCCGCCTACGGTCTCGCCCTCGGCGGGATGAACGCCTGCTACTACGAGGCCATCGCCCGGATCCCGCAGGGCGCCGCCGTCACCCTCGAGGTGCTCGGGCCGCTGACGCTCTCGGTGATCGCCGGGAGGAGCGTGCTGAGCCTGGTCTGGGCGGTGCTCGCGCTGGCCGGGGTGGTGACCCTGTCGCAGGGCGGGTTCTCCGCGCTGGACCCGGTCGGCGTCGGCTTCGCGCTGGGGGCCGCAGTGCTCTGGGCCGCGTACATCGTCTTCGCCGGCCGCACCGGCGGGCGGTTCCGGGGGATCGACGGGCTCGCGCTGGCGCTGGCGGCCGGCGCGATCGTGTCGCTGCCGTTCGGCCTCGCCTCCGCCGGGCCCGCCCTGGTGGTGCCGCCGGTGCTGCTCCTCGGGCTCGCCGTGGCAGTGCTCTCCTCCGCGGTGCCCTACGCGCTGGAGCTGCTGGCGCTGCGGCGCCTGCGCTCCTCCACCTTCTCGATCCTGATGTCGCTCTCCCCCGGGGCGGCCGCGCTCTCGGGATTCCTCGTGCTCGGTCAGCGCCTCAGCGCCGTCGAGGCCGTCGGGATCGCGCTCGTGGTCGCCGCGAGCATCGGAGCGGTGCGGACCGCGCGGACCTCCGCCTGAGCGGCAGTTCTTTTGTTAGGCTAACTATGTGCCATCGACCGAGACCCCGCAGACCGATCTCCCGCTGACCTCCCTCGCGGGCGAGGTGCGGGCAGCGGTCGGCCGGCTCGGACGGCGGCTCCGGCAGGAGAAGGCCCAGCACGAGCTCAGCGATCCGCAGTTCAGCGTGCTCGCGCTCCTGCACCGCGAGGGCGCGAAGACGCTCGGCGAGCTGGCCGAGGCGGAGCGGGTCCGCCCGCCCTCGATGACCCGCACGGTCGGCTGCCTGGTCGACGAAGGACTCGCGGAGCGCCTCGCCGACCCCGCCGACGGCCGCGTCACCCGCATCCGCCCCACCGGGGCCGGCACCGCACTGGTGCTCGACGTGCGCCGTAGCCGCGACGCCTGGCTCGTGGCGCGCCTCGAGGAGCTCCCTCCCGAGGACCTGCGCCTGCTCCACGACGCGGCGGCGGTCCTGCGCGCGGTGGCCGACCGATGAGCGCGATGTTCCGCTCCCTCGCCGTGCCGAACTACCGCATCTGGTTCGCGGGCGCGATGGTCTCGAACGTCGGCACCTGGATGCAGCGCACGGCCCAGGACTGGACCGTGATCAACGACCTGACCGGCCACGACGCGACGGCGCTCGGCGTGACCATGGCGCTGCAGTTCGGACCGCAGCTCGTGATGGTCCCCTTCTCCGGCTTCATCGCCGACCGCTTCGACCGGCGGAAGCTCCTGATGGCCACCCAGGGCGCGATGGGCGCGCTCGGGCTCGGCCTGGGGCTCATCGTCGTGACCGGGGTCGTCCAGCTCTGGATGGTCTACCTCTTCGCCCTGCTGCTCGGCTTCGCCGCGGCGATCGACGCGCCTGTGCGCCAGACGTTCGTCTCGGCGCTGGTCGAGGAGCGCGACCTCACCAACGCCGTCTCCCTGAACTCGGCCTCCTTCAACTCGGCGCGGATGATCGGACCGGCCCTCGCGGGCGTGCTCATCGCCGCGGTCGGCTCCGGCTGGGTCTTCCTCCTCAACGCCGCGAGCTTCCTCGCCGTCCTGCTCTCGCTGCGCGCACTCCACCGCGACCAGCTCCGCAGCGCCCCGCGCGCCACCCGCGGCCCGGGTGCGCTGCTGGAGGGGTTCCGCTACGTGTCGAAGCGGCCGGACATCCTCGTGGTGCTCGCGATCGTGTTCCTGATCGGCACCTTCGGCCTGAACTTCCCGATCTTCGCCTCGACGATGGCGACGGTCGAGTTCGACATGGGGGCGAGCGAGTTCGGCCTCCTCTCCTCCGCGATCGCCGTCGGCTCGGTGCTGGGGGCGCTCCTCTCGGCTCGCCGCGATCGCCCGAGGCTCCGGCTCATCGTCGGCGCCTCCGCGGCGTTCGGCGTCGCGCTCGCGCTGGCCGGCGTCATGCCGACGGTCTGGGCGTTCGCGATCCTGCTCCCCTTCGTCGGCATCGCGGCGCAGACGCTGATGACCTCGGCCAACGGCTACGTGCAGCTCTCGACCGCCCCCGAGATGCGGGGCCGGGTCATGGCGCTGTACATGGCCATCTTCGTCGGCGGCACCCCGATCGGCGCACCGCTGATCGGCTGGGTCGCGAACGCCTACGGTCCGCGCCAGGCGATGCTGGTCGGTGCCGCCTCCGGGATCGCGGCGGCCGCCATCGGACTCGCCTTCCACCTCCGCCTGCGCCGCGCCGCCCGGCTCGCGGCCCCCGGGCCGGAGGCTCTGCCCGCCACCGGCGGAGTCCCCCTGCTGCGCCCGCGCGCCTAGGCTCCGTCGGCCGGTCCGCACGCCGGGCGGATCCGCGGACCGCCCACTCGACGGGTCGCCCCCGACGCGGGGCGCGACCGCCGCCCGCCCTCAGGCCTCGCGGGTGATCTCGACGCGGACGAAGAGCTTCGACGAGCGGGGCCCGGCGAACACCCCGCGCAGCGGCGCGATGTCGTTGTAGTCGCGGCCGCGGCCGACGATGACGTGGCGGTCGCCGATGTCGATCAGGTTCGTCGGGTCGTAGCCGCGCCAGGCTCCTCCGCAGAACCACTCGACCCACGCGTGGGACTCCCCCACCACGGTCTCGCCGATCTCGGCGTGCGGCTTGGGGTGCAGGTAGCCCGAGACGTAGCGCGCCGGGATGCCCACCGAGCGCAGCGCCCCGAGGACGATGTGCGTGATGTCCTGGCAGACGCCCTCGCGCGCGGTCCACGACTCCGTCGCGGTGGAGTGCACGCCGGTGACGCCCTGCCGGTAGGTCATCGCCCGGCCGATCGTCTCGGCGATCGTGAGCGCGGCCTCGCACGGGCCGGCCGCCTCGTCCGCGAGCGACCGCGCCATCGCCGCGAGGTCCTCCGGCGGCGCGGTGCGGTGGGTCTGCTTCGACTGCTCCACGTACTCGGTGCGCGTCTCGACCTGCTCGGACAGCTGATCCCACCCGGTCGGGTGGTCGGGGTGCTGCTTCGGCCGGATCTCGACGAGCGAGGTCGCCGTCAGCGAGAGCTCGCGGTGGGCGTCGAGCACGTCGAACGACGAGACGCGGGTGCCCCAGTAGTCGGTGTAGGCGTGGACCGAGGTCACCGGCCGGATGTCGAGGTTCGAGAACAGCACCAGCTGCCCGTCCGAGGAGGCGGGGAGCATCCGCGCCTCGTTGTAGGACGCGACCACGTCCCCCGCGTAGGTGAAGCCCGTGGTGTGCCTGATGCGCAGCCTGCTCACAGCGCCTCCCCGATCCAGCTCGGCATGACGTTGGTGGGGAAGTACCGCTGGCGGATCGCCTCGGACGCGGCCGAGGTCGCCTCCTGCACGCTGTCCATGTGCCGCGGCAGGTCCTCGAGGATGTCGGTGATCGGCCGGAACTCCAGCTCGCTGCGGATCCGCCCGAGGACGCGCTGCGCGTCGCCGGAGTGGCCGATGCGGCCGGTGCGCGGCTCGATGTCGCGCATGCACGCCTCCGCCCGCGAGACCGAGAAGAGGATCGAGCGCGGGAACAGCCGGTCCAGGAGGAGGAACTCCGCCGCGTTCCGCGCGCTCGGCACGCCCCGGTAGGTGCGCAGGTACGCCTCGTAGGCGCCGCAGGAGCGGAGGATCGTGGTCCAGGAGGGGCCGCTCGCCTCGGTCAGCGAGCGGGTGGCGAGCAGGCGGGCGGTCATGTCGGCGCGCTCGATCGAGCGGCCGAGGGTGAAGAACTGCCAGGCCTCGTCGCGCGAGGTCGCCGACTCGATGATGCCGACGGCGAGGGCGGAGCGCTCGCGCACCCAGCTGAAGAACTCCGACACCCGCTCGCCCGAGACGCGGCGCGGCATCCGGGTCCGCGTGGTGTTCAGGCACTCCCAGAGCTCGGTCGAGACGATCTCGCGCGCCCGGCGGGCGTTCTCGCGGGCCGCGCCGAGCGAATAGGCGATCGAGGCGGGGTTCGTGCGGTCGATCGCGAGGATCGCCAGCACGTCGGCACGGGTGATCTCGCGCATATCGTCGGGCGGGGTCGAGCCCATCACCGACAGGAGCGAGCGGCAGGCCGTGTCCTCGTCGATCCACGGGTCCTCGAGCAGGAGCTGGAGGTGGACGTCGAGGATGCGGGCGGTGCCGTCGGACCGCTCGATGTAGCGGCCGATCCAGAACAGCGACTCGGCGATCCGGGAGAGCATCAGTCGTCCTCCCCCGCCGCGAGCGTCTGCTGCTGCTGCTGGTCCTGGTCGGTGTTCGGCGCGTCCTGCGGCGAGTGGTCGGGCGTGTGGTTGAGCGGGTAGACGATCGGGATGGAGCTGGTGACAGCGGCCTGCTCGGCGACGAGCGCCTGGATGTCGCGCGCCTCGGGCTCGGCGCTGCGCGCCTCCTCGAGGCCGACCACCCAGGTGTCCTTCGATCCGCCGCCCTGCGACGAGTTGACGACGAGCTGCCCCTCCGGGAGCGCGACGCGGGTCAGGCCGCCGGGCAGCACCCAGACGTCGGTGCCGTCGTTCACGGCGAAGGGCCGCAGGTCGGCGTGCCGGGGGCGCATCCCGTCGTCGACGAGGGTGGGGATGGTGGAGAGCTGCACGACCGGCTGCGCGATCCAGCCGCGCGGGTCGGCCTGGAGGCGGGACCGCAGCTCCGCGAGCTCCTTCGCCGAGGCGGCCGGCCCCACGACCAGGCCCTTGCCGCCGGAGCCGTCGACCGGCTTCACGACGAGCTCGTCGAGGCGGTCGAGCACCTCCTCGAGCGCTCCCGGATCCTCGAGCCGCCACGTGTCGACGTTCTTGATCACCGGCTCCTCCGAGAGGTAGTAGCGGATGAGGTCGGGCAAGTACGTGTAGACGAGCTTGTCGTCGGCGACGCCGTTGCCGACCGCGTTGGCGATCGTGACGTTCCCGAGCCGGGCCGCGAGCATCAGCCCGGGCGAGCCGAGCATCGAGTCGGCGCGGAACTGCAGCGGATCGAGGAACTCGTCGTCCACGCGGCGGTAGATCACGTCGACCCGGGTCGGGCCGGAGGTGGTGCGCATGAACACCTTGCCGCCCGTGCAGAACAGGTCGCGGCCCTCGACCAGCTCGACGCCCATGAGGCGGGCGAGGAGGGTGTGCTCGAAGTAGGCGGAGTTGTAGACGCCCGGGGTGAGCACGACCACGGTCGGGTCGTCGACGCCGTCGGGGGCGGAGGCGCGCAGTGCCTGCAGCAGCTTGTTCGGGTAGTCGCCGACCGGGCGCACCCGCATCGAGACGAACAGCTCGGGCAGCGTCTGCGCCATCACCCGGCGGTTCGAGATGACGTAGGAGACGCCGGAGGGCACGCGGACGTTGTCCTCGAGGACCCGCCAGCCGCCCTTCTCGTCTCGGATCAGGTCGATCCCGGACACCTGGATCCGCACGCCGTTCGCGGGGACGATGCCCGCGGCCTGCCGGTGGAAGTGGCTCGAGCTCGAGATGAGCCCGGCGGGGATGACGCCGTCGGCCACGGCGTTCTGCGGGCCGTAGACGTCGGCGAGGAACGCCTCGAGAGCACGGACCCGCTGCTTGATGCCGGTCTGCACCTCGTTCCACTCGGCGCGCTCGATCACCCGGGGGACGGCGTCGAGCGGGAACGGCCGCTCCTCCCCCGCGAAGTCGAAGGTGACGCCCTGCGCGAGGTAGGAGGAGGCGAGCGCGTCGGTGCGGCCGCGCAGCTCCTCCTGGGTCATCCGCGCGAGCGAGGAGTAGATGTCGCGGTAGGCGCCGCGGACCCCGTCGGGGCCTCCGGTCGACGCCACGTCGGCGAACATCTCGTCCCAGGGGGTGGCGCCCGTGTCGGGCCGCTCGACCTTCTGGGACCCGTATCCGTCGAAGAGGTCACCCATGGCACGACTCTAGTGCGGGGCGTATTGCGGGGATGTTTCGGGCGGCCGCGGGGCGAGCGGGGCGGGTCGGCGACGTCCGGGCACGGCACCGGCGCCGTCCTCCGACAGGCCGGCGGAGGCCCGGGGATCCACGGGAATAGATCCGGCCGCACGTGGTTGAAGGAGGATGTACATGCAAACGCATGGACCAGGCCCCACCGGGCCGGAGGACAGAAGGAGCGCCTGATGCAGTTCGGCATCTTCACGGTCAGCGACATCACGACCGACCCCACGACCGGACGGACCCCGTCCGAGTCCGAGAAGATCCAGGCGACCCTCGCGATCGCGCTGAAGGCGGAGGAGATCGGCCTCGACGTCTTCGCCCTGGGCGAGCACCACAATCCGCCGTTCTGGTCCTCCTCCCCCACCACCACGCTCGGCTACCTCGCGGCGAAGACCGAGAGGATCACGCTCTCCACCGCGATGGCCCTCATCACCACGAACGACCCGGTGAAGCTCGCCGAGGACTACGCGATGCTCCAGCACCTCGCCGGCGGCCGCGTCGACCTGATGCTCGGCCGCGGCAACACCGGCCCCGTCTACCCGTGGTTCGGCAAGGACATCCGCCGCGGCATCGAGCTGACGATCGAGAACTACGACCTGCTGCACCGCCTGTGGACCGAGGACTTCGTCGACTGGGAGGGCCAGTTCCGCACGCCCCTCCAGGGCTTCCAGTCGACCCCGCGCCCCCTCGACGGTGTCGCGCCGTTCGTGTGGCACGGATCGATCCGCTCCCCTCAGATCGCCGAGCAGGCCGCCTACTACGGCGACGGCTTCTTCGCGAACCACATCTTCTGGCCCGCCTCGCACACCCAGAAGATGGTGCAGCTCTACCGCCAGCGCTTCGAGCACTACGGCCACGGGACCGCCGACCAGGCGATCGTCGGCCTCGGCGGGCAGATCTTCCTGGCGAAGAACTCGCAGGACGCGGTCTCGCAGTTCCGCCCCTACTTCGACAACGCCCCCGTCTACGGCCACGGCCCCTCGCTCGAGGACTTCACGGAGCAGACCCCGCTCACCGTCGGCTCCCCGCAGCAGATCATCGACCGCACCCTCGGCTTCCGCGAGTACGTCGGCGACTACCAGCGCCAGCTCTTCCTGATGGACCACGCGGGACTCCCGCTGAAGACCGTCCTGGAGCAGATGGACATGCTCGGCGAGATCCTCCCCGCCCTCCGCGCCGGCTTCGCCGAGGGCCGCCCCGCGCACGTGCCCGACGCCCCCACCCACGCCTCCCTCGTGGCCGCGCGCGACGCGCAGCCCGCGGCCGAGCCCGTCACCGTCTAGTCAGGAGCTCTCCATGGACACCCGCAGGATCACCGTCCTCTCGGCCGGCCTCAGCCAGCCGTCCTCGACCCGGCTGCTCGCCGACCGCCTGGCCGACGCCGCCGAGTCCTCCCTCACCGAGCAGGGCTTCGCCGTCGAGCGGAGCGTCGTGGAGCTGCGCGACCTCGCGCACGACGTCACGAACAACCTCCTCACCGGCTTCGCGAGCCCCGCTCTGCAGACCGCGCTCGACGCGGTCGCCGGCGCCGACGGCCTGATCGCCGTGACGCCGATCTTCACCACCAGCTACAGCGGGCTCTTCAAGTCGTTCGTCGACGTGCTCGACACGGAGGCGCTGCGCGGCCTGCCCGTGCTGCTGGCGGCCACGGGCGGGTCCCCCCGCCACTCCCTGGCCGTCGACTACGCGATGCGCCCGCTCTTCACCTACCTGCACGCGGCGCCCCTCGCGACCACCGTGTTCGCGGCGACGGACGACTGGGGCGGCGCGACCGAGGACGGACGGGCGCTGCCCTCGCGCATCGAGCGCGCCGGACGCGAGCTGGCCGATCAAGCCGCCCGCTCCTCCCGCTCGGGCTCCACGCCCGACCCGTGGGCGCTCGACGGCTCGTTCGAGGGGATGCTCGGCCGCCGCGGCTGAACGCCCGCCGCGCGGATCGGCCGCTCCTCTCATGGATCGGCCGATCCGTCCAGCCGCGATTCCCGCGGCCCTGCCGGAATAGCCTGCCCCCGGGAGCCTGCCGCTGGCCCCCGGAAGGAGGCCGTCATGGGCCTGACCAGCAAGGGGCTCCCCGCGGGGGCTCTCGACCTCTCGCAGCTCGGACGCGCGGTCCTCGACCGCCGCCGCTTCCTCGGAGCGCTCGGCGTCGCCGCCTCCGTCCCGGTCCTCTCCGGCTGCGGCTTCGCCCCCGCGGGCCCCGCGGCGAGCGCCGGCAGCGACACCCTCACCTTCACCACCTGGGGCACCGACGCCGAGCTGGCCGGCTTCCAGCGCGCGATCGACGCGTTCCAGACGGCGAACGCCGGCGCCACCGTGACCCTCAACGCGGTCCCGTACGAGCAGATGTTCACCAACATCGACGCGCAGCTGCAGGCGGGGAACCCACCGGACGTCTTCCGGGTCCCGTACTACACGTTCGGCAGCTACGCCGGCCGCGACCAGCTCCTGGACCTGTCGGGCTTCCTCGACTCCGACGTCGCCGAGCGGTTCACCGATCCGGCCTGGGCCGCGGTGCAGAGCGGCGGGAGCCCCTTCGGCGTCCCCCACCACACCGACACCTCGCTGATCCTCTACAACACGCAGGTGCTGGCCGACGCGGGCGTCACCTCCTTCCCCTCCTCGCCCGAGGAGGCGTGGACCTGGGAGGAGTTCACCGAGGTCGGGCGGAAGCTGCGCGCCTCGCTCCCCGCCGAGCGCTACCCCTTCGCCTACAACTGGCAGGGCAACGGCGTCACCCGCTGGCTGAGCCTGCTCTTCCAGGCCGACGGCCGCTTCCTCACCGAGGACCTGTCCGGGCCCGCGATCGACTCCGCCGCCGGCCGCGCCGCGATCGACTTCAGCCGCAGCTTCTTCACCGACGGCCTCGTGCCGCCGAGCAGCTCCGTGCAGGCGACCACCTACGCCAGCGACCTCTGGTACTCGCAGACCACCGCGATGACCTTCGCCGGCGCGTTCCTCATCCCTGACGCCGACTCCACCCTCGACTTCGAGTGGGGCGCCACCTACTCCCCGCGCAACGTGCGCGGAGGCGGCGACTTCGGCGGCAACGCCCTCGTCGCGACCAAGGCCGCGAAGAACCCGGAGCTGGCCGCCTCCTTCCTCGCGTTCGTGACGGAGGAGGAGGCGATGCGCGACTTCTGCGCCGGCGCCTCCCTCCTCCCCACCCGTCGCGACCTCACGGAGTCAGGCATCGAGTTCGCCGTGCGCCCCGAGCTCGCCGAGGTGTTCCTCGGCCAGGCGGGCACCGTCCAGGCGTCCGACTCGGCGCAGGTCGCCTCGCCCGACATGGCCGCGATCATCACGGTGCTCAAGGAGCAGCTGGAGCAGGCCTTCGTCGGCGGGCGCAGCACCGAGGACACCATCGCCGGCCTCACCTCCGGCATCGCGGCCGCGACGCAGTGAGCCGGTCGGTCCTCGCGCCGGAGGCGGTGACCGCCCGCCCTCGGCGCACCTCCCGCGCCCCCGCCCGCGAGACGGCGGCCGCCTACGCGTTCCTCGCGCCGAACCTGCTGATGCTCGGCCTGTTCGTGTTCGTCCCCCTGGGCGGCGCGTTCCTGATCGGCTTCCAGCGCACGAACGGCTTCGGCGACGGCGTCTTCGTCGGGCTCGACAACTACGCGCGGCTGCTCGGCGACGGCCTCTTCTGGCGCTCGACGCTGAACACGGCGCTGTTCACCCTGATCGTGACCCCGCTCTCGATGGCGCTGGGCCTCGGCGCGGCGGTGCTGATGAACTCGGTGCTGCCCGCGCGTCCGGTGTTCCGCAGCATCCTCATCCTGCCGATGGCGGTCTCCGGCGTGGCGACGGCGCTGATGGGCGTGCTGATCTTCGACGAGAACAGCGGCGTGCTCGACGGCATGCTCCAGACGATCGGCCTCCCCCGCATCGCCTGGCAGTCCGGCGGAGCTGCGGCCTTCGCCTCCGTGGTGCTCGTCACCCTGTGGTGGCGCACCGGCTTCAACATGCTCATCTACCTGGCGGGGCTGCAGGGGGTGAACCCGGCGCTCTACGAGGCGGCCCGGCTCGACGGAGCGAACGCGTGGCAGCAGTTCCGCCACGTGACGCTGCCGCTGGTCGGACCGTCGTCGTTCTTCCTCCTCATCCTCAACGTCATCTACTCGTTCCAGGTGTTCGACATCGTCTTCGTGCTCACCGGCGGCGGACCGCAGAACGCGACCTCGGTGCTCGTGACCTACGCCTACGACACCGGATTCGTCACCCGCGACCAGGGCTACGCCGCGGCCATCGGCATCGTGCTGCTGATCCTGACCATGATCTTCACCGCCGTGCAGTGGCGCACCAACCGCTCGAGGGACCTCGTCGAATGATCCGCACGTCGCGCACCTCGCGCCTGCTCCGCCTCGCCCTCGCCCTCGCCGTCTCGGTGGTCATCGTCTTCCCGCTGTACTGGATGGTCGTCGTCGCGTTCTCCTCGCGGTCCGAGCTGCTCGGCGGCACCCTCCGCCTCTGGCCGCGCGAGCTGACGCTGGTGAACTTCGAGCGGGTGTTCTCGTCGTTCCCCGTGGCGACCTGGTTCGGCAACTCCCTCGCGATCAGCCTGGTCACCGCGCTGATCACCGTGACGATCAACCTGCTCGGCGGCTACGCCTTCGCGCAGCTGCGGTTCCGCGGATCCGGAGTGCTCTTCCTCCTGGCCCTGTCGACGCTCACCCTGCCCGTGCAGGTGATCATGGTGGCGCTGTTCCGGCTCGTCACCGACCTCGGCCTCTACGGGAGCTACTGGGCGGTGATCCTGCCGACGGCGGCCTCGGCGTTCGGGCTGTTCCTGGCGCGGCAGTTCATCCTCGCGATCCCGCGGGACCTGATCGAGGCGGCCCGAATCGACGGCGCCGGGCACTTCCGCGTGTTCACGGCCATCGTCCTCCCCCTCTCGAAGCCGCTCATCGCCGTGCTCTTCTTCATGTCGCTGCTCGGCTCCTGGAACGACTTCGCCTGGCCGCTCATCGCCCTGAAGGAGAACGCGCTGTTCACGCTCCCGATCGGGCTGCTCTTCCTCCAGGGGCAGTTCGGCAGCGACTACGGAGCGACCATGGCGTTCGCCCTGGTGAACGTCGTGCCGATGGTGGTGCTGTTCCTGGTGTTCCAGCGCTACTTCGTGCAGGGCTTCGCGCGCAGCGGCCTCCGCTGACCCCGCGGCGGGGGGGTGCGGATCGGTGCGCTGAGCGGCCATTCGTCCCCCCGTCCGGGGCCGGGAGTGTCAATCCCCCCGTTCCGCCGACCCGGCCGGCGCCGCCCCGCGGTACCGTCGTCGCAGGCGCCCACCTCGTGCGCTCCGGAGCGCACCGTTCGAGCGGAAGGCGGGATCGCCATGAGTACCGTCGCCGCGAACGCCGCCCAGCAGAAGGTGGCCGGCCGCTACTACCTGATCGAGCGCATCGGCTCCGGCGGGATGGGCTCGGTCTACCGGGCCCGCGACGAGACCGTGCAGCGCGAGGTCGCCGTGAAGGTGTTCCGCGCGGAGGCCTCGAACCCCGAGGACGTGGCCCGCCAGGAGCGCGAGGTGCGGATGCTGAGCTCCTTCGCCCACCCCGGCATCGTCAACCTCTTCGACGCGGGGCTGCACAACTTCGGCGGCGAGGTCCGCCGCTACGTCGTGATGGAGCTCGTCGCCGACCCCACGATGGAGGCGCGGCTCGAGTCCGGCCCCCTCCCGGCGGCGGAGGTCGCGGCGATCGGCACACAGCTCGCGGAGGCCCTGGCCTACCTGCACGAGCGCGGCGTCGTGCACCGCGACGTGAAGCCCGCGAACATCCTGGTCAGCGAGGTCGCCTCCAGCGGCTACGCCCGCACCGCCAAGCTCACCGACTTCGGCGTGGCGCACTTCATGGACGGCTCCCGCCTCACCAGCGACGGCGTCGTGATCGGCACCGCGAGCTTCGTCAGCCCCGAGCAGGTCGCGGGCGAGCCGATCAGCGGAGCGAGCGACGTCTTCTCCCTCGGCCTGGTCCTCCTCGAGGCGATCACCGGTCACCGGGAGTACTCGGGCACCGTCCTCGAGGCGGCGATCGCCCGCCTCCACCGCAGCCCCTCCGTGCCCGACACCCTGCCGGCGGAGTGGCGGGCGCTGCTGACCTCGATGACACAGAGGGACCCGGAGAAGCGGCCGACCGCCGACGACGTCGCGCACCGGCTCCGCGGCGGGATGACGACGGGCTCGGCTTCGGGCGCGCCGACCGCCTGGGACTCGCGCGCGGCACGGATCCGGCGCTCCGTGATCATCGGCTCGAGCGTGGTCGGCGTCGGCGCGATCGCGGCACTGTCGTGGATGCTCGGAGCGCTCGCCGGTCGCTGAACGACCGGGCGCGGGGCCCTAGGCCTCGCCGGGGAACGCGGGACGGAGCACGATCCTCGTCCAGGCGCCCACGTAGATACGGTCGCCCTCCTCGACCTCGCGGCGCTGACCGGCGGCGATCGGCGACTGCGGGAGCGGCGCCCCGGCCGGGGCGAGGTACGTGCCGTTCGCCGACTGCAGATCCTCGACCCACCAGCGGTAGCCGTCGGTGCTCAGCTGGCAGTGGCGCCGCGAGACACCGGAGTCGGAGCCGCAGTCCACCTGCGGCGAGATGCCGCGGGAGACGGACGGGCGGCCGACGAGCAGGGTGCGCTCGCGGAGGACGACGGTCGCGGGCGGGCCGGGCGAGGGCATGGGGTCGTCGGCGCGCTGCTCGGCGTACCACTCCGGGTCGACCCAGAGCTCGGCGATCCACGGGCGGTCCGGGTCCGCGGAGGCGGAGGCGGGGCGGGCGGAGCCGGTGGCAGGCGCGGACGCGGCCTCCTCCTCCGACGCTGAGGCCCCGAGTGCCGCGTCGGGGGCTGCGGCCTCGGGTGCAGGGGCCTCCGGGATCACCTCGGTCGGCGGAGCTGCGGGCGGCGCGGTCGCGACGGGGGTGTCGAAGCCGGCCTCCTGCTCCGGGACCAGCTCGGTCGGAGCCGCGGGATCGGCCTGCGGCGCGGGCGCCTCGCCCAGGTGCTGGGCCGGGTCCCCCGACGGCGTCGCGGAGCCGCCGACCTCGCCCGGAGCGCGGACGGCGCCGGAGGAGGTGAACGGATCGGCCTCGGGGAGGGAGCCGGTCGTGAAGTCGTAGCCGCAGTTCTCGCAGAACAGGGCGCCGGGCTCGTTCGGGAACGAGCAGTGCGGGCAGACCGAGGGGCCGGTCGGGATCGCGGTGGTCGGCGCGGCGGGAGCGGGCGACGGGGCCGCAGCGGCACCGATGGGCGCCCCGCAGACGTCGCAGTAGTCGCCGGACTGGGAGGTGTGCCCCTCGGGACAGCGGAAGCTCACTTGCGCACCCGCGTGGTCTTGGTCGACGCGGTGTCCAGCGCCATCTCGTCGAGGCGGTCCACGCCGCGCTTGAGCCGCACGGTGCCCTCGTTCGGGTCGTCGATCTCGACGACCTTCCGCAGCTTCGCGGTCGCCTCGTCGTTCCCGGTGACGGAGGCGAGCTGCACCGCCCGCCCGAGCTTGACCGTGGCGGTCGCCTCGTCGCCCCGCGCCTTGGCCGCGAGCCCGTCCTGGATCGCCGAGGCGAGCTCGGTCTGTCCGGTGTAGTGGGCGACGGCGGGGTCGATGCGGGCGGTCAGGGCGGAGTCGTCCGTCCAGCGCGCCTTCACCAGGGCGGAGGCGACCACCTCGTCGCGCACGCTAAGCTGCACCCGCGCGGCGAGCTGCTCCGAGCCGACCGGCTTCGACGCGACCCGGACCGCCACGTGGTACTCCCGCGACTCGTCGCCCCAGGCGCCGGTCGGGTAGGCGCCGGTGAGCGGGTTCACGGCGTTCCGCCGGGAGCTGAGGTCCTCGAGGTTCGGAGCGACCTGGCGGACGAAGAGCAGCTGCGCGCCCTGCGGAGTCCAGACGCGGAGCTCACCGTTGGCGACTCCCCGGCCCATCGACGCCCGCATCAGCGACTCGAAGTCGGCAGCCATGTCGGCCGGGTTCGCGATCAGGCCCACGGTGCCCAGCAGGGCGCTCGCGATGGTGCGCGCCTCCTCGACGATCCAGCGGGAGCCGACGCCGCGCACGTCGCACTGGAAGTCGCCCGACGCCGCGCGGATCGCCGCGTCCAGCTGCATCCGCGACTCGTGCTCGTTCTTGCCGTCGGTGAGGAGGATCGCGTGCCTCTGCGTCGCCTCCGGCACGGTCGCGAACAGCTGGCGGGCGAGGGTCAGCCAGGTGCCCATCGCGGTGCCGCCGTCGGCCTGGAGGTAGCCGATCGCCTCCTTCGCCGCGGCTCGCGCCCCCGGCTCCATCCGCACCATCGAGACGGTGGCGTTGGGGTACGGGAAGGCGCGGTCGGCGCGCTCGGACCCGGCCACGACGGCGAAGAAGGTGCCGTCCAGGATCTGGTCGACGGCCACGGCGGCGGCGCGCTTCGCGGCCGTCATGTTCTCGCCGGTCATCGATCCGGAGCAGTCCACGATGATGATCTCGGCCGCGGCCCCGTCGGACCCGGCGACCCCCGTGCCGGACGCGGTCACCGTGACGATGGCGTGCACGTCGGTGGCGCCGTCCGAGAGGAACTCGTTCTGGAAAACACTCGCGCTGAACTCCGCCATTCCGGCAGTTTACGGGGACGCCCGGCCTGAGCGGCCCTCCATCGCCGAGGATCGGCCGGGCATCGCGGCCCGACGCCTGCACGACAGCTGTCGGGGCGGGCGGAGGCGGGTCGAGCGCCGCCGGAGCGCCGCCGTCAAGCCCGCCGCGACGGGACGCCGCCGGTGCCAGGGTGGAGCCGTGCCTCCCTGGACCCTCGCCCTCGCCAGCGGCGCGATCGGCGGCGCCACCCTCCTGATCGGCGCCGCGCTCGCCTGGTTCGTGCGCGTGCCCCCGAAGCTCACCGCCGCGATCTCCGCGTTCGGAGCAGGGGTGCTGATCTCGGCGCTCGCCTACGAGCTCGTGCAGGAGGCGGCGGACGACGGAGGACTGCTCCCGACGATCCTCGGCACGCTCGCGGGAGCCGTCGTCTTCGTCGGCGCGGACGCGCTGCTCACCCGCGCCGGCGCGGGGAACCGCAAGAGCGCGAAGGGGTCGGGCGGAGGAGGAGGCGCGGCCATCGCGGCCGGCGCCCTGATCGACGGGGTCCCCGAATCGATCGTGCTCGGCCTCTCGGTCGCCCAGGGCGGAGCGGGAGCGGCGATCAGCGTGCCCATCGTCGCCGCGGTCGCGATCTCGAACCTCCCCGAGGGCCTGTCCTCGACGGTCGGCATGAAGGCCGACGGCCGCTCCGCCCGCTACGTCTTCACCGTCTGGGGCGGGATCGCCGCGATCTCGGCCGCCGCGGCGCTGGTCGGCTTCCTGGTCTTCGCCACCGCACCGGGCGCGGTCGTGGCCTTCGTGACGACCGTCGCCGCCGGCGCGATCCTCGCCATGATCTCGAACACGATGATCCCCGAGGCGTTCGACCGCGACGACGTGCTCACCGGGCTGTACGCGGTGCTCGGGTTCGTGACGGCGTTCGCCTTGCACAGTGCTGGTTAGGACGCCGCTCCCCGCGCGGCGTCCCGCAGTCGGCTCGAGCGCGGGGCCGGGTCCCGAGGAGCGGGTCGCGCACGGCGACGCGGATCCGCTGGAACGCGGATCCCCGGATACGCCTCGCGAGGACGCCGCTGGTTAGGACGCCGCTCCCCGCGCGGCGTCCCGCAGTCGGCTCCAGCGCGGGGCCGGGTCCCGAGGAGCGGGACGCGCACGACGACGCGGATCCGCTGGAACGCGGATCCCCGGATACGCCTCGCGAGAACGCCGCCCCCCGCGCGGCGTCCCGCAGTCGGCTCCAGCGCGCTGCCGGGTCCCGAGGAGCGGGTCGCGCACGGCGACGCGGATCCGCTGGAACGCGGATCCCCGGATACGCCTCGCGAGGACGCCGCTCCCCGCGCGGCGTCCCGCAGTCGGCTCCAGCGCGGGGCCGGGTCCCGAGGAGCGGGACGCGCACGGCGACGCGGATCCGCTGGAAGGTGGATCCCCGGATACGCCTCGCGAGAACGCCGCCGCCTGCGGAACGGAGTGCGGTCAGCCGCTGAAGGCGGTGAGGGCGTCGTCGAGGATGCCGAGGCCGCGGGCGACCTCGGCGGGGGTGATGACGGCCGGCGGGACCACGTGGATCCGGTTGTCGGCGGTGAAGGGCAGGAGACCGCGGGACAGCAGGTCGGTCTTGAGGCGGGCGACGGAGGCCGCCGGCAGCGGGGTGCGCGCGGACCGGTCGGTGACCAGCTCCAGGGCCCAGAACACTCCGGAGCCCCGGACCTCGCCGATCAGGTCGTGCTTCGCCTCGAGCGCCGCCAGGCCGGGGGCCAGGTGCTCCGAGCCGATGGTGCGCGCGTTGTCGACGATCCCCTCCTCCTCCATCGCCTCGAGCGTCGCGACGACGCTGGCCGCGGCGAGCGGGTGGCCCGAGTAGGTGAGACCGCCGGGGAAGACGCGCTCGTCGAAGTGGTGGGCGATCGGATCCGAGATGACGACGCCGCCGATCGGGACGTAGCCGGAGTTGACGCCCTTCGCGAAGGTGATCAGATCGGGGCGCACGTCGAAGGCGTCGAAGGCGAACCACTCCCCCGTGCGCCCGAAGCCCGCCATGACCTCGTCGAGGATCAGCTGGATGCCGTACCGGTCGGCGATCTCGCGCACACCCGCGAGGTAGCCGGGCGGCGGGGTGAGCACGCCGGCGGTGCCGGGGATGGTCTCGAGGAGGAACGCGGCGATCGACTCCGGCCCCTCCGCCTGCACGACGCGCTCGAGGTGGTGGAGGGCGCGCTCGCACTCCTGCTCGAGGCTCTCGGCCCAGAACTCGCTGCGGTACAGGTAGGGCCCGAAGGCGTGCACGTGCCCGCGGGAGTACTCGTTCGGGATGCGGCGCCAGTCGCCGGTCGAGACGATCGCCGCTCCCGTGTTGCCGTGGTACGAGCGGTACAGCGAGACGACCTTGTCGCGGCCGGTGAACAGCCGCGCCATGCGGATCGCGTTCTCGTTCGCGTCCGCACCGCCGTTGGTGAAGAAGACCTTCTCCATGCCCTCGGGCGCCCGCTCGGTGATCAGGCGGGCCGCCTCGGCGCGGGTCTCGTTCGCGTAGGCCGGGCCGACGGTGGTGAGGACGCCCGCCTGCTCCTGGATGGCGGCGACGACCTTCGGGTGCTGGTAGCCGATGGTGACGTTCACGAGCTGGCTCGAGAAGTCGAGGTAGCGGGTGCCGTCGACGTCCCAGACCTCGGCGCCGAGACCGCCTGCGATCGGCAGCGGGTTCAGCGCGCCCTGCGCCGACCAGGAGTGGAACACGCGGGACCGGTCGGCGGCGGTGACCGAGGCGTTGTCGCGGACGGTGGGGGCGGTCGAGGACGTCATGGTCTCCATCGTGCCGCGCGCGCCTCGAGAGCGGGCGTGCGGATCCGTCGATCCGCGGACCCTACGATGGACGGAACGTCGAAGGGAGCCGCGCATGCCCGCGACCGTCCGCGATCTTCTGGCCGAACCGGCCTTCCGCCTCCGCGTGCTCGCCGGCGTCCACGACGAGGCCGACCTCGATGCCCCTCTGGTGTGGGCGCACTCCTCGGACCTCGTCGATCCGACGCCCTGGCTCGAGTCGGGCCAGCTGCTGCTGACCGACGGCGTCCACTTCACCGGGCACGACAGCGCCGAGTTCTCGGAGGAGTACGTCGCCCGGCTGCGCGGCCGCGGCATCCGCGCGCTCGGCTTCGCCACCCGCATCGTGCACGACGAGGTGCCCGCCGCTCTCGTCACGGCGTGCGAGCGCCAGGGCCTGCCGCTGCTGGAGGTGGCGGACCTGACTCCGTTCATGGGGATCATCCGCTTCGTCGCCGACGTGATCTCGCGGGAGCAGCGCGAGCGGCTGGAGTGGTCGCTCGAGGCGCAGCGGCGGGTCGCCCGCGCGGCGCTGCGGCCGGACGGGCTCGCGGCGATCCTCACCGAGCTGGAGCGGCAGCTGGACTGCTGGGTCGCCCTCTACGACGCCGCCGGGCAGAGGGTGCACCTGCCCACCCGGCTCGACGTGCCGGCGGAGGAGGCGGTCGCCGCGGCCGCGAGGCACGCCCTGACCCGCGGCAGCCGAGCGGGACTCCGACTCGACGACGGCGGCGGAGTGACGCTGCAGACGATCGGGCGCCGCGACCACCTGCGCGGGGTGCTCGCCGTGGGCACCGGCACGCCCCTGGACCCGGCGGGCAGCGACCTCGTCGCGAGCGTCATAGCCCTGGCGAGCATCGCGCTGGAGCAGCGGCGCGCGCTGGACTCCTCCCGCCGGCAGCTGCGCTCCGGACTGCTCGAGCTGCTGGCCGCGGGAGCCTTCGACGTCGCCGAGAGCACCGCACGGCGCCTGGGGAGCCCGCTGCCCGCCGAGCCCGTGCGGGTGGTCGTGCTGAGCGCGCCCGTGCACGGCGACTCGCTCCTCGACGAGCTGGAGGTCGTGGCGGAGGAGGACGGCGCGCGCCTGTTCTTCGCCGAGAGGGACGGCTCGCTCGTCGCCGTGGCCGCCGCCGACGGACTCGAGCCGCTGACCGCCGTGCTGGAGCGGCACGGCGCGAGCGCCGGCGCCTCCGCCCCGATCGGCTGGTCGGACCTGGACCGGGGCCTCGAGGAGGCGCGGCGCGCCGCCGAGCGGACGGGAGACGGGACGGTGGTCCGCTTCGAGGACGTCGCCGCCGAGGGGATGATCGGGCTCCTCGCCGCCGCCGGAGCCGCACCGCTCGCCCGCCGGATGCTCGCACCGCTGCTGACCCCGGAGGGAGCCGTGCTGCTCGAGAGCGCCCGCGTCTGGCTCCGCCGCAACGGCGCCTGGGAGCCCGCCGCCCGCGACCTCGGCGTGCACCGTCACACCCTCCGCAACCGCATCACCGCCGTCGAGCGCGCCCTCGGCCTCGACCTCGACGACGTCTCCGCCCGCACCGAGCTCTGGACGGCGCTGCGGCTGCACTCATAGCCGATCTCCTCCTGCGTCGTCGATCGGCCGCGGTCGGTCTCAGGAGGTGGGGACGCTGGAAGAGCGGGTCGCGTACCGCGCACGACGATCCGCTCACACGCGGATCGACGGTTGCGCGGTGCTCAAGAGCCTCTCTCCTCCTGCGTCGTCGATCGGCCGCGGTCGGCCGGGGAGGGTGGTCGCGCTGGGAAGAGCGGGTCGCGTACCGCGCACGACGATCCGCTCACACGCGGATCGACGGTTGCGCGGTGCTCAAGAGCCTCTCACCTCCTGCGTCGTCGATCGGCCGCGGTCGGCCGGGGAGGGTGGTCGCGCTGGGAAGAGCGGGTCGCGTACCGCGCACGACGATCCGCTCCCACGCGGATCGCCGGTTGCGCGGTGCTGGAAAGCCTCTCTCCTCCTGCGTCGTCGATCGGCCGCGGTCGGCCTCAGAACGCGGGAACGATGGGAAGAGCGGGTCGCGTACCGCGCACGACGATCCGCTCACACGCGGATCGACGGTTGCACTCAGCCGTCCCGGTGAGCCTCTCCCGTCGACCGAGCGCTTCCCGCCGGCGCGGAGCGCAACCGGCGATCCGCGTTCCAGCGGATCGACGTGCGCGGTACGCACGACGCCCTCGAGAACGGAACCACCCTCCCCAGCCGACCGCAGGCGATCGACGACGAAGGAGGAGAGAGGCTCACCAGCGCCGCGACTGCGGGCGATCGACGACGCCAGGAGGAGAGAGCCTCACAAGCGCCGCGGAGCGCAACCGGTGATCCGCGTCTCAGCGGATCGACGTGCGCGGAACGCAGGACGCTCTGCGAGACGCGACCACCCTCCCAGGCCGACTGCGGGCGATCGACGACGAAGGAGGAGAGAGCCTAGGAATGCTGCGGGAACCCGAGGTTGATGCCGCCGTGGGAGGGGTCGAGCCAGCGGCTGGTGATGGCCTTCTGCTGGGTGAAGAAGCGGACGCCTTCGGCTCCGTGGGCCTTGGTGTCGCCGAAGAGGGACGCTTTCCAGCCGCCGAAGGAGAACGTGGCGACGGGGACGGGGATGGGGACGTTGATGCCGATCATGCCGACCTCGACCTCGTTCTGGAAGCGGCGGGCCGCTCCTCCGTCGTTGGTGAAGATGGCCGTGCCGTTGCCGAACGCGCCGTTGTTGATGAGTGCGACGCCCTCCTCGTAGGAGGAGACGCGGACGATGGAGAGCACCGGTCCGAAGATCTCCTCCGTGTACGCGCGGGAGGTCGTGGGGACCTTGTCGAGCAGGGTCGGGCCGAGCCAGAACCCGTTCGCGTCCCCGTCGACCTCGATGCCGCGGCCGTCGATGACGACCTCCGCGCCGTCCTCCTCCGCGATCGCGATGTAGGAGGCGACCTTGTCGCGGTGCACTTCGGTGACCAGCGGGCCCATGTCGCAGCCACGGCGTCCGTCGCCGATGCGCAGCTTCGACGCCCTGTCCTGGATCCTGGTGATGAGCTCGTCGGCGACGGGCTCGACCGCGACGACGACCGAGATCGCCATGCACCGCTCGCCCGCCGAGCCGAAGCCGGCGTTGATGGCAGAATCGGCGACGAGGTCCAGGTCCGCGTCGGGGAGCACCAGCATGTGGTTCTTCGCCCCACCGAGGGCCTGGACGCGCTTGCCGTGCTTCGTGCCCGTCTCGTAGACGTACTGCGCGATCGGGGTGGAGCCGACGAACGAGATCGAGCGCACGTCGGGGTGCTCGAGCAGCCCGTCGACGGCCTGCTTGTCGCCGTTGAGCACCGTGTAGACGCCGTCGGGGAGGCCGGCCTCCTTCCAGAGGGCGCCGAGCCAGATCGCCGGGGACGGGTCCTTCTCGGAGGGCTTCACCACGACGGTGTTGCCGGCGGCGATGGCGATGGGGAAGAACCACATCGGCACCATCGCCGGGAAGTTGAAGGGGGAGATGATCCCGACCACGCCCAGCGGCTGCTTGGTCGAGTAGACGTCGACGCCGGTGGAGACCTGCTCCGAGTACTCGCCCTTGAGGTGGTGCGCGAGCCCCGTCGCGAACTCCACGACCTCCTGCCCTCGGGTGATCTCGCCCAGCGCGTCCGAGACGACCTTGCCGTGCTCCGACGTGATCAGCTCGGCGAGCTCCTGCTTCTTCGCCTCGAGGAGCTCGCGGAAGCGGAAGACGATCTGCTGCCGCTTCGCGAGCGACGTGTCGCGCCAGGCGGGGAACGCGGCCTTCGCGGAGGCGACGGCGGCGTCCACCTCGGCGGAGTCGGCGAGCGCGACCTCCTTGGTCGCGACTCCCAGCGCCGGGTCGTAGACGGGAGCGGTGCGGCCGGACGAGGAGGCCGAGGGAGCCCCGTCGATCCAGTGGCCGACGACGGACAGGGCGGTGGCGGGCTCGGCGATGCTCATGGCGACGACTGTAGGGGCGTGACCACGGCCGCGGGGGTGCCGATCCGTCCAGCGGTGGAGGGGTGGTCTGGACGGATCGGCGCGCTCAGTCGGTGGGACGGGAGGCGTCGGCGTCGGCGTCGGGCGAGGGGGTGGCCGCGTCGGGGCTCGAGGCGGCGGGGTCGGCCGCGCTCGGGTCCGCAGCACCGGTGTCGGCCGCGCTCGGGCCCGCAGCGCTGGGATCCGCAGCGCCGAGGTCGGCGGCGCCGGTGTCGGCAGCGTCCGGCTCCGCACCGTCGGGATCGGCCCCGGAGTCGGCGGCATGCTGCTCGGCTGTACCGGTCTCCTCACCGTTCACCTCGGCAGCGGACGCTTCAGCCGCAGTCTCCGCCGCACCCGCCGGGTCGAACCGCGCCAGCGCGGCCGTGATGTTGTCGTGCCCGCCGCGCTCGTTCGCCCAGGCGACCAGCGCCTCCGCGAGCGTGACCGGATCCGCGCCCACCCTCTCCTGCGCCTCGCGCAGCACGCGCGCGAGGTCCTCGGCGGCGGACGCGTAGTTCCAGAGCCCGTCGGAGCAGACCAGCACCCAGCCCGGCTCGGTCAGTTCCTCGGAGGCGACCCGCGGCTCCTCGTCGTGCGCGTCGGCGCCGAGCCAGCGGGTGATGGCGTGAGCGTCGGGCGCCGTCTCGGCCTGCTCCCGCGGCACTCCCGAGGCGATCTGCTCCTGCGCCCACGAATCGTCGACCGTGAGCTGCCGCGGCTCGCCCGCGTCCGGCATCCAGTAGCTGCGGCTGTCGCCCACGTTGCCCGTGACGAGCAGCGCGCCGTCCAGCACCGCCGCGGTGAAGGTGCACGAGGGCGGATTCGACCGCTTCTCGGGCACGGCCGCGTCGATCGCTCCGGAGGCGCGCGCGGTGGCCATCTGCAGCAGCGCGCGCCAGCGGTCCGCTATCGCGCTCTCCCCGCCGACCTCGGCCTGCAGCGCGCTGAGTGCCGCACGGGCCGCGGCGAGCGACGCCTTGTCGGAGTCGGGGGTCGAGGAGACCCCGTCGCAGACCACGAGCAGCGCCGTCCTCAGAGAGCCGTCGGCGCCGGTGGTCGCCCCGAGCGCCATCGCGTCCTCGTTGGCCGGGTGCCGGAGCCCGCGGTCGCAGACGCCGCCGACCAGCGGGTGCGGCGCTTCGGCCCAGTGCTCGCGCTCGGTCGGAGCGGGGCGTCCGCACTGCTCGCAGTAGCCGTCCTCGGCGACCGCTCCCCCGCAGTAGACGCAGGCGGCGGATCCTCCGACGGCGACGGGCGGAGCGGAGGGGGTGGCCGCGACGATCAGCGGCGTCCCGCAGGCCTCGCAGAACGCGTCGCCCGTCGTGACCGGCTCGCCGCAGTTCGGGCAGGGAGTCGACAGCGCGCCGCTCATGTCAGCGTCCAGCGTCGGACCTCGTTGGCCCGGTCGACGAGGCGCAGGCGCTCGTCGCGCTCGCGAGTGGAGGCGGCGAGCGCGCGGTAGGAGGCCTCGAGGCCGTCGCGGATGGCGGCCTCGTTCGCCTCGACCCCGCCGAGGGTCGCTCCCTCGGCCGGGCCGTCGCGCCGCACCAGCTCGAGGGCGGAGGCGAGGACCTGGGTCGTGAGCTCGAGGCGGGTCCGCTGATCGATCGACACGGAGTCGACGCTCGCGAGGGCGGCCGAGAGCGCGGGCAGCCCGCGGCCCGACTCCGCCAGCAGCTCCGCCCGGCGGCGGCGCGCGTCGGAGTAGGAGGAGCGCGTGGGCGCGACGATGTCGAGCGCGTCGAGCGCCCCGTCGAGGTCGGAGCGCAGCTGCCGTACCCGCGCGAGACCGAAGGCGGCGGGTGCCGTGTAGTTCGCGTCGGCGCGGGCGCAGATCACGTAGAGGGACTCGGCGACCTCGGGCTCACCGCTCGCCTCGCACGCCGCGGCGAGCGCGAGCTTCGGGGCGAGCTCGCCGGGGACCTGCCCGTAGACGGTGTTGAAGGAGGCGCGGGCCCCGATGTCGTCGCCGCGCGCGAGCTGCGCGAGACCGCTCATCCAGACCGCCCGCCACTCCCACGGGTCCTCCGTGAGTATCTCGCCCGTCGCGCGGGCCGCCTCCTCCCAGCGCTGCGCCTCGATCGCCGCCCGGGCGCGGGCGAGCCGCACCTCGACCGTCACGGTGGGCGCGAGCGCGAGAGCGCGCAGGCGCACGATCGGGTCGGCGACGTTCACGCCCGCGAGCCACGACCGGGCGGGATCGGACTCGTCGCGGCGGAGCGCCGGCAGCGCGTCCCACGGCGGGACGCGGTCGACCACGTCGGCCACGGGCGCCTCGAACAGGGCCGACTCCGTCGAGTGCAGCGCGGGGTGTCCGGGACCGCGGTCGGTCGCGACGACCTCGCGCAGCACTCCGAGCAGCTGGCCGCGCATCTCGTCCACCGTGGCGAAGCGGTCCTGCGGGTCGGGAGCGCACGCCTTCGCGATCAGGCGGTAGAAGGAGTCGTAGCGCTGGAACAGCGGCGTCTCCGACACCGGCGGCAGCGAGGCGACGAAGGTCGTCTGGTTGCCGCGGAAGTCGAGCACCAGCGAGGCCAGCGTGCGGCCGATCGTGTAGACGTCGGAGGCGACCGAGGGACCGAGGTCGGCGACCTCCGGAGCCTGGTAGCCGACGGTGCCGTAGATGGCGGAGTCCTCGTCGTCGATCCGGCGCACTCCGCCGAGGTCGATCAGCTTGACCTGGTCGCCCACCTGGATCATGTTGTCCGGCTTGAAGTCGCAGTAGAGCAGGCCGTGGTCGTGCAGGTAGGCGAAGGCGGGCATGACCTCGAGCACGAAGGCGAGCGCCTGGTCCACCGGCAGCGGATCCGCGGCGCCGCCGTTGGCGTCCAGCCGCTCCTTCAGGATCTGCTTGAGGCTCGGCCCGCCGACGTACTCCATCACGATGTAGCCGGCGCCGTCGTGCAGGACGAAGTTGTAGATCTCGACGATCAGCGGGTGCTCGACCTCGGCCAGGAATCGGCGCTCGGTGACGGCCGCCGCGTACGCATCGGGGTCGCCGGAGTTGAGCAGGCCCTTGAGCACCACCCAGCGCCCCGAGACGTTCCGGTCGCGCGCGAGGTAGATCCAGCCGAGGCCGCCGTAGGCCAGGCAGCCGACGACCTCGTACTGGCCGCCGACGACGTCGCCCTTCACCAGCTGCGGAGTGAACGAGAACGGCGTGCGGCAGTTGGGGCAGAACCCCTCGGTGCGGCCGGGCCGACCGTCGCGCCCGCGGCCGACGGCCGTGCCGCAGTGCGAGCAGAAGCGCTTGCGCTCGGGGAGGACCGCCTCGGTCATCAGAGCGGCCATCGGGTCGGCGGCCGGGCGGGACGGGACGGTGGTGAGCCCGGCGCCGAGCCTCGGGCCGCGCAGTCGGGTCGAGGTGGTGCCGACGCGGCGGGTGACCTTCGAGCCGGTCTGCGCCGTGCGGGCGGAGCCGAGGGCGGCGGTGGCGAGGCGGGCGGAGGAGGTGCGCGTGCTGCGCGCGGTGGCCGACTCCTCGGCAGGCCCGGGTGCCGTGGCGCCGGGGGTGCCCTCGACGAAGCCGGTGCCGAAGGCGGCGGAGGCGGTGGCGGTGGCGGGCGGGGAGGCCGGAGCGGCGCGACGCGCGGTCGGCGTGGAGGCGGCGGCGCCCTCCTCGGGCGGGAGGCCGCAGACGTTGCAGTAGCCGTCCTCGATCGTCCCGGTGCAGCCGGGAGTCGCGGTGCAGGGGGCGCCGTTCATGGGGTGGCCTTCCGGTGGTGCGCGGGGTCGGGGTGCGGGAGGTCGCGGGTGACGACGTCGTACTGCTCGACCAGGTGGCGGGCGAGCGGGACGGAGCAGGGCACCGCGTCGAGGGCTGCGCGCACCTCCTCCTCGGCCGCGACACCGACGGCGGTGGCAGCGCGGCCGTTGCCCTCGGCACGCTCTTGCAGCGCCCGGAGGCGGAAGCCGAGGGCGGCCCGTTCGCGCAGCGGCGAGGTGTAGGCGGCCTCGACCGCGTCGAACGCGCGGCCGACGGCGGTGAGCCGGGCGAGGTGCGCGTCGAGCGCCTCACGGTCGGACGGAGGATCGCCCAGCCGGGAGACGTCGGGCACGGCCAGCCGCGGCGGGTCGGCGATCTCGCGGCGGCAGCGGGCCACGAGCTCGCGCAGCGGCGCCTCGCGGCGCTCGGCCGCCTCCGCCAGCTCGCGCGCCCGACGGCGGTCGCGCTCGAGTCCGCGCCGCTCGGACGCGGCGATGATCAGGTCGCGCTCGAGCCGGGCGGAGTCGCTCTCGAGCTGGCCGAGCGGCCCGGACACGTCGGCTCCCCGGCCCGCCCGCTCGGCGAGCGCGTCGAGGCGGGAGCGCAGCACGGCGACCCGCTCCGCCCGCTCGCGGTCGACCGTGCCGCCGCCGTCACGGGTGAGGTCGCGGCAGCGCTCGATCTCGGCGCGCACCCCCACGATCCGCCCGGCGACGTCGGTGCCGCTGGGGTCGAGCTCGAGCCGGGAGCGCAGCTGGCCGACGACCGCGTCGCAGAGGCGCACCGCCTCCACCAGCGAGACCGCGCCGCTCCCGGAGGCGTCGAGACGGCCCCAGATCAGCTGCGACATCCGCTCGCACGCCACGACGTCGACGCGGCCGGAGTCCCAGACCGCCTCGAGCTCGGCCAGGCGCCGGGTGACGGACTCGCGGAGCGACTGGGCGAGCACCACGTCGGCCGTGTAGTTCTCGGCCTGCGGCGACGCCAGCGCGGCGGCGTCCAGCCGCGAGAGCTCGCGCGTGGTCCGCTGCAGCCAGCGGGTGAGAGCGGCGAGGTACTCGAAGAGCTCGCGCTGCGGCGCGGCCTCCCCCAGCCGGCCCGGAGCGACGGGGGTCCCCTCCGCGAGACCGGTGCTCATCGGCCGTACACCGGGGCCGGCGGCGAGGCCTCGCCGAGGACCCCGAGCCAGCGCTCGTAGATGCTCTGCCAGCGGCCGTCGCTGCGGATGCTCTCGAGCGAGGCGTTGACGAAGCGCACGAAGTCGGGGTCGTCGGCGGGCAGGCCGAGGCCGTAGGGCTCCGAGCTCAGGGCGTCGCCGACGACCTTCGCGTACGGGTCCTGCGCCACGAAGCCCGCGAGGATCGTGTCGTCGCCCGCGATGGCGTCGACCTCGCCGGCCTGGAAGAGGGCGAGGCACTGCGAGTGCGTGGCGGCCTCGACGGCCTCGACCTCCGGGTAGTCGTTCTGCAGGCGGCTGAGCGTCGTGGTGCCGCTGGGCGCGCAGACCCTCTCGCCGTCGAGGTCGCCGATGCCCGTGATCGGGACGCCGTCGGGGTCGTCGGAGACGAGCACCTTGAGGCCGGCGTCGTAGTACTCGGACGAGAAGGCGATCGAGCTCCAGCGGTCGCAGGTCATCGTGAGGGTGCGGGCGACCATGTCGACCTGCGGGGCGCCGTCGCCGCCGGTGAGCGCGGGGAGGCGCTGAGCGGAGGTGATCACGACGTAGTCGATGGAGTCGCTGCCGAGGATCGCCCGGGCGACCTCGCGGGCGATGTCGACGTCGAAGCCCTCGATCGCCCCCGTGATCGGGTTGCGGGCGCTCATCAGGAGGGTGTCGGCCGAGACGCCGACGCGCAGGGTCCCGCGCCCGCGGATCTCCGCGAGCCTGGTGCTGTCGGTCACGCCGGTCGGCGCGTAGGAGGTGACCGCCGAGGGCGAGCAGTCCGCCGCGGCAGGAGCGGCGGGAGCGGACGCGCTCGCCGTCGGAGTCGGGGTCGCCGCGGCGAGGGGCGTGCCGAGGTCGTCCGCCCCCGTCGTGCAGCCGGTGAGGGCGAGTGCCGCGGCGGTGGCCAGGGCGAGGGCGGCGGCGCGCAGGCGGTTCATCGGTACTCCTCCAGTCGCTGGGCGATGCCGCGCCAGGCGAACACGGCTCCGGCGAGACCGGCCGCCAGCAGGATCCACGAGACGAGGGTCGCGAACTCCGCGCCTCGGTCGAGCGTGGTGGCGGCGGCCAGTGCCTTCTCCTGCACCACGTCGCGGGCGTCGTCGGAGAAGGTGGTGAAGAGGTCGTTCGGCGTGCCGTTCCCGGTGATCGTGGCGACGCGGACCGCCTGGTCCCAGTTCCCGGCGTCGTCCGCCTCCCGGATCTCCTCGTGGAACGACTGCCACTGCCCGAACTCGTCGACGAGCCGTGTCCTCGCCAGCTCGTCCTGCAGGTCGCCCGACAGCTTCTCCCGGGCGGAGTCGACGGCCTGGGTGTAGCGCTCCTCGAGGGCGGCGCCGGAGCCGCGCTTGATCAGCGTGAAGCTCTCGAGCGACTTGGCGTCGCTCGCGGCGATGAGCGCGTTCGACACGGTGAGCGCCTCGCGGTAGGACTCGACCCGCGCCGTCCCCGCGTCCGCCGCGACCGATCCGTAGGCGAGCGCCCCGCCGACGCC
This sequence comes from Rathayibacter sp. AY1B7, assembly GCF_002932735.1. NCBI lineage: Bacteria > Bacillati > Actinomycetota > Actinomycetes > Micrococcales > Microbacteriaceae > Rathayibacter > Rathayibacter sp. AY1B7. Next base: position 155,143 of record NZ_PSWK01000002.1, on the reverse strand, counting down.
GACGACAAGCAGGAGGGCGGTCCCCGTGGCGAGAGGGCGGTTGAGGTAGCGGTGCGTGCGGCGGGCGAGCCAGAGCTGCGCCGCCAGGAGGAGGACCAGCATCACGAGCGAGCCGATCATGAGCAGGACGCTCCAGCGGACGGCGTCGTAGGCGGCCGCGACCCGGTCGGCACCGGAGTCGACGAGCCCGTCGAGGTCCTCGAGGATGCCGCCGTCTCCCGAGAGGGCCGTCGACGCCTGGTCGAGATACGCCGAGGCGACGGGGAAGCCCTGCCGGTTGTTGGCCCGCGCCTGCTCGATCAGCCCGCTGTAGGTCGTGATGCTGCTGGCGACCCGGGCGAGGGCCCGGGTGTCCGCCGAGTCGGCGGCCGAGAGCCCGGCGATCGCGGAGGCGGCGCCGGTGAGGCTCGAGACGTACGACGCCCGCAGCTCGGTCGGCTCCAGTCCGCCGACGAGGAAGGTGTTGGCCGCGATCGCGTTGGCGTCCACCAGCAGCGTGCGGACGTTCTGCACGCCGAGCAGCTGCGCCGACTGCTCCCGGGCCGTGGTCGCGGCGCGCGCCTGCATCGCTCCTGCCTGCTGCGCGAACACGCCGAACAGCACGGCCGCCAGCGCCGTCAGGGCGAGCAGGAGGCGCAGGGTGGCCGGAGTGGTCGCGGTCGCGCGGGCCAGCAGCGACGGCTTCCGCTGCGCCGGCCGGTTGGCGACCTGGACGAGGGGCGGCTCGGGGATCCTCTGCGCGGGCGGCGCGGCGGGTGCGGTGCTCAACGGCTCTCCTCCTCGGGGTCGTCGGTGACGGGGACGGCCGTGCCGCTCGGGGCGGCGTCCGCCTGCCCGAAGGCCTCCTCAGAGCCGTCGACCGCGCCCTCGTCGTCGTCGCCGGCTCCGTCCGGGCTGCTCGAAGCTTCGGGGCTCTCCACCACGTCCTCGGGGAGCAGGATGCGCAGCTCGTCGAGCGTCGGCTCCTCCACGTCGCGGAGGCGCCAGGCGTGCCGGGCGATCGCCGCGTCGAGGACGTTGCGGACCCAGCGCCCGTTGCCGAACGCCTCCGTGCGCTGCTGCGCCGAGGCGAGGCCCGCGAACGCGGCGAGCGCCTCCTCCGTCGGCTCGAAATCCGCGGAGGCGGCGAGGCGGCCGAAGATCGCCGAGAGCTCGTCGTCGGAGTAGTCGGCGAAATCGATCGTGGTCGAGAAGCGGCTGGCGAGTCCCGGGTTCGTGTCGAGGAAGCCCTGCATCGGCCCGGAGTAGCCGGCGACGATCACGACGAGGTCGCCGCGGTGGTCCTCCATGTCCTTCACGAGGGTGGTGACCGCCTCCGCGCCGTACTGGTCGAGCGCGAGCGCGTAGGCCTCGTCGATGAAGAGGACGCCGCCGCGCGCGGAGGCGATCACCTCCGCGGTCTTCGTCGCGGTCTGCCCGAGGTAGCCGGCCACCAGCTCCGATCGGTCGACCTCGACGAGCACGCCCTTCGAGAGGATGCCGAGCGAGCGGTAGATCCGCGAGACCAGCCGCGCCACCGTCGTCTTGCCCGTGCCGGGGTTCCCCGTGAAGACGAGGTGGCGGGTGAGCGTGGGCGTGCTGAGTCCGGCGGCCTGGCGCAGGGTGTCGATCCGGAGCAGCTGCGTCTGCCGCTTGATCTCGCTCTTCACCCGGTCGAGGCCGACCAGCGCGTCGAGCTCGGCGAGCAGGTCGTCGATGGACTCCGGCGGGTCGAGCGGCTCCGGCTCGGAGGCGGGCTCCGCGGCGGGAGCGGCGGCGGGCGCCGGCTCGTCCTGCGGACCGTCGTGCTCGGTCCGGCGGAGGCGCTCGAGGATCTCGTCGACCCCGGGCACGCCGGCGGGCAGACCGGTCGGCAGGTCGGCGCTCGCGGCACCGTCCGGCGTCCGGCCGGTCGTGTGCGGTACTCCTCCGCTCGTCGTCGGAGCGGCGCCCCGGGCGCCCGGGACGGCGGAGAGCTGGGCCGCGGCGGTCGCGGAGGCGGAGGCGATGCCGCCGATGCCCGGGTCGCCGAGAGCGCTGGCCGCCGAGACGACCTCGGTCAGGGCGCGGGCGTAGGCGGAGGAGTGGTGCGAGCCCGCGCCGACCAGGGCGGCCAGCTGATCGGTCGGCCCCGACCGCCAGCGCCGGCCGCTCGAGGCGGCGGTGAAGAACGCCTCCAGACCGCCCGTCGCGCCGGTCGCGGCGAGCCAGTCCTGTCCGGCGCCGCGGATCGACTCGGCGACGGCGGCGGCCAGCCGCGCACCCTCGTCGCGGACGGCCGCGGCGTCGAGGCCGGCGGCCGTCCCCGCGAGCACGAGGGCGTCCAGCGCTGGGGCGAGCGCGGTCATGAGGCGCTCGGCGGGGTCAGCGAGCCGGATCCGGACGGCGCTCCCGGCTGCGGAGGCGCGTCGAGACCGCTCGGGGAGAGCGAGGACTCCGTGAACTTCTCGGCCAGGAACTGCCCGTGCGCGATCAGCGCCGAGGCGTCCTGCCGCGAGACGGCGTCCGAGATGCGGTCGAGCGTGCCTCCGAGGAGGTCGAGCTGGTCGCAGAGGATCATCAGCGAGGTCTTCCCCCTGTGCACGGCGCGGCGGTCGGCGAAGTCCCTCGGCAGGCGGAGGTAACCCTCCACCGCCTCGGGGAGGTAGCTGGTCGCGGTCGCGACAACGGTGTGGCCCTGACGGCTCATCCCGCCGAGGCGGTCGAGACGGGGCACCATCTCGCGGACCGTCTCGTCGATCCGCTGGATGCGCGCCGCGACGATGCCGGGCACCCGGCCCTCCGTCCGCGTGCCGACCCTGTCGAGCGCCGCGAGGATGTCCTTGCTCGTCGGGACGCTCGGCAGAGCGGGCGCGGTCTCCTCCGGCGCCGCGGGGGCACCCGTGAACAGGCGGGAGAACCAGCCCATCGGCTAGCGGCCGAGATCGAGCGAGGACGTCGCGTCGATGTCCGAGTTGCTGCGGCGGGCCCGCTCGACGTACTCGCCGGCCTTCGCCGTCTCGGTCTGCAGGACTCCGACGGTCTGGGCCATGCTGTCGAGCGCCTTGATCTTGAAGTCCGAGATCGAGTCCATCGTCTGGTAGATGTTCGCGAACGCGGCCTGCAGCTGCGGCAGCCCGACCGTGGCCGAGGCGGCCTGCGACTGGATCGAGGCCGACTGGTCGGCGAGCATGCGCGAGGTGGCCTCGATCATGTTGGACGTCGTGGTGTTCAGCGCCGTGATCTGATCGAGCACGAGGCGCTGGTTGGCGAGCGCCTGCGCCACGATGACCGCCGTGCGCAGCGCCGAGACGGTCGTGGTCGTCGCGCGGTCGACGCCCTTGATCAGCTCGACGTTGTTCTTGATGACGACGTCGATCGCGAGGTAGCCCTGGATCGACACGGCCAGCTGGGTCAGCAGGTCCTGGTGCTTCTGGCGCGCGTAGAAGAGGACGTCCTCGCGCAGCGCCTTCGCCCGCTCCGGATCGGTCGCGTCGAGCTCGGCGATCTTCGCCGAGAGCTTCACGTCGAGCCGCTCGGCGACGTAGATGTACTCGTTGAGACGGGTCATCGTCTCCCAGAGGTTCTGCTTCTCGAGATTCAGGGCCGCGTTGTCCTTCCGCAGCTCGTCCTGCCCGTCGTACAGGGCCTGGATGATCGCGTTCAGGTGCGACTGGGCGCTCTCGTAGCGGCGGAAGTAGTCGGTGATCTTGTTGCCGAACGGGATGAAGCCCAGGATCTTCTTCTGCAGGTTGTCCTCGGACGGGTCCAGATCCTCCACCGTGCGGCGCAGCTCGAGCAGCGTCTTGCCGATGGTCGACCCCTCGGAGAGCCCGCCCTCCTGGAGGGCGCGCACCGGCGTGCTCAGCAGCCGGTTCGACGAGTCGGCGGCCGAGCGGATGTCGGCGTCGCCCATCGTGCGGATGTCGTTGGCCCGCGTCGCGAACTCGGGGCTGCGGGACTCCGTCGCCAGGAGCGTGTCGAGGTAGCCGTCGACCTTCGCCTCGAGGCCGGGCAGGGCGGCTTCCGGCACCTTCGGCGCGATCGACGGCGCCGAGGTGGTCGGCACCGCTGCCACCGGCTCCGGAGGCGTGAGCGAGAGGGCGTTCTGGACGGGCGGCTGCAGGGCCTCGGTCATCGGGATCCTCACCGTTCCTGGCGCTCGGCGCCGACTGGGATGAACGTCCGCCCAGCATATCCCGGGCCCTCCCGCGGGATCCCCGCGAGCCGCCTCGTCCGAGGACTCGACGCGATCGGGCGGCTGTGGAGGAGCATCCGCCGCCGGTCAGACCGCCTTCGGGCGCCTCCGCAGCGTCGCCACCGCGACTCCGGCCAGGGCGAGCGCGCCTCCGAGCAGCGCGGCGAGCTGCGGGGTCTCGCCCAGGACGAGCCAGGACAGCAGCACGACCACGGCGGGCACCGCGTAGGTGGACGCCGCGGTGCGACCCGCGCTGGAGCGCGCGAGGACGTACCCCCACGTCGTGAAGGCGACGGCCGTCGGGAAGATCCCGAGGTAGACCACGGCCAGGATCGAGGAGAGCGGAGCGGCGGCGAGCGCCTCGACGAGCTCCGGTGCGAAGGGCAGGCACGCGACCGTGCCGGCGAGGCAGCCGAGCCAGGTCATCGTCGGCGCGTCGATCCGGCCCAGCAGGCGCTTCTGGAGGGTCGCCGCGCCGCCGTAGACGACGGCGGCCACCAGGCCGAGGGCGACGCCGATCACGTCGAACTGCCCGGTGGAGGTGGAGAACGCGATCACCGCGACGCCGGTCAGCGCCACGAGCATCCCGGCGAGGAGACGGCGGGGGAATCCCTCCCCCAGCAGCAGCCCGGCGAGCACGGCGGTGATCATCGGCGCGATGTTCACCAGCAGCGCCGCCGTCCCCGCGTCGACATGCCGCTCCGAAGCGTTCAACGCCAGGTTGTAGACCCCGAACCAGGCGACCCCCCAGCCCAGCACGAGCAGGAGGAGGCGCCCGCGCGGGACCGCCGTGCGCGGATCCGGACCCGCCTCCGAGCGGCGCCTCCGGGCGATGAGGACGACGCGCACCACCGTGAGCGCGAGCGACCCCACCACGATGCGGCCGAGGGTCAGCGCGCCCGGGCCGAAGTCCTCCGTCGTGGCGCGGATGCCGACGAAGGCCGACGCCCAGAGCAGGACGGTGACCGCGATCGCGCCCCACAGCAGGAGGGCGTCCCTCGTGGAGGGCGGGGCGGAGGAGGAGACGTCGGTCATGAGGCCATCGTGGCGCTGCCGGGGATTCAGCACCAGTTCCGTTCACTGTCGGATCGTTCAGCCGAACTGTACGGTCGTCTCATGCTCGACGTGCACCGGCTCCGCATCCTCCGCTCCGTCGTCGCCTCCGGCTCGATCGCGGGAGCCGCCTCCGGCCTCGGCTACACGCCGTCCGCCGTCAGCCAGCACCTCTCCGCTCTGCAGCGCGAGACCGGACTGACCCTGCTGGAGCGGGTGGGCCGCGGCGTCCGCCCGACCCCCGCCGGACGCGCCCTCGCCGCCCAGGCGGACCGCGTCCTCGAGCGCCTCGCCGAAGCGGCGGCCGTGGTGGAGGAGCTGCGCGAGGGCCGCTCCGGCCGCCTCTCCGTGACGTACTTCGCCTCCGTCGGCAGCGCCTGGATGCCGGAGGTCGCCCGCCGGCTGAGCGCCGCGTTCCCGGGCCTCGCCCTCGACCTGCGCCTGGGAGAGGAGCTCGACGACGACCTCGGCGCGCGCCCCGACGTGCAGCTCCTCGTCGCCTCCTCCGAGCCGACCGCCCCCGGATTCACGGCGCACCACCTCCTCGACGACCCCTACCTCGTCGTCCTGCCCGACGGTCATCCGCTCGCCTCCCGGAGCGAGATCGACCTCGCCGAGCTCGCGAACGAGCGCTGGGTCGACAACGACCTGCCCACCGGCTGGTGCCGCCGGAACGTCGTGGAGGCCTGCGCCGCCGCCGGGTTCGCGCCGCCCTTCCACGTCCAGGCGAACGACCACATCACCGCCGCCGCGTTCGTCGCCGCGGGCATGGGAGTGACGGTCCTGCCGGAGCTCGCGGCCCACCGCCTGCCGGACGGCGTCCGCGCCGTGCCCGTCGTCCGTCCCCGGCCCGTCCGCTCCCTCGAGGCCGTCGTGCGCAACTCCGCCGCCTCTTCCGCACCGGTGGCCCTGGTGCTGGAGACACTGAAGGCACTCGTCGCACGCCGTTGAGCGCGCCTGCACGGGCGAGCTCGCAGCACATCGGAGCACGATGGGCGCGTGAGATCCGTCGAACCCGTCACCCGTTCCGCGCCCGCGCTCGGCGGACCGCGCATCCTGAAACAGCGCTGGACCGAGGCGACGTTCCTGCACTGGCGGGTCGACCCCGCCCTGGTGGCGCCCCACCTCCCGGCCGGGACGAGGCCCGACGAGCACGACGGTTCCTCCTGGGTGGGCCTGATCCCGTTCCGGCTCTCGCGGACGGCCTTCCTCGGCGGCCCGCGGGTGCCCTGGCTCGGCACCTTCCCCGAGGTGAACGTCCGGCTCTACTCCGTCGACGAGCAGGGACGACGCGGAGTCGTGTTCGTCTCGCTCGACGCCTCCCACCTCCTTCCCGTGCTCACCGCGCAGGCGGTGTTCGGGCTCCCCTACCGCTGGGCCCGGATGAGCATCGAGCACCGCCACGGCGCGGTGATCTACGACACGATCCGGCACTCGGACTCGGCCGCCCGCTCCCGGATCGTCGTCCGCCCGGGCGACCCGGTCGGCGAGGACCCGCTCGCCTCGTTCCTCACCGCACGCTGGGCCTACCACGAGCGCCACCTTGGCTCCACCTGGTACGGCCGCAACCTGCACCGGCCGTGGCCGCTGCGCCGCGCGGAGCTGCTGGCGCTCGACGACGGGCTGCTCGACGCCGCGGGCTTCCCCGGGCTGGCGACGCGCGCGCCGGACTCGGTGCTGTACTCGGCGGGAGTGGAGACCGTGTTCACGGTGCCGCGGAAGGTGTGAGGGGGCGACGCTCCTCCACAGACGGATCTTCGCGATGCTGTCCGATGAAACGGCGCTCCCGAGGCCCACGGCGAGACTTCGTCCGGTGAGATCAGGGCATGAAGGAATCGGCGACAGTAGACGACGCGCTCACGGAGGCGCTCGCGCTCGCCGGCTCACGGCACGCTGAGCGGTCCGCCGTCGAGGCATCCCGGTACCGGGCAGTCGAGGAGGCACGCCGCCTCGCGATGGCGGCACCGGCGGCGCTCGTCGGCGAGCACGTCCAGGTGCAGATGGATCGGGCGGAGGCGGCGCACCGGGCGCTGATCGCGGAGCTCGCGACGAGACTCCGGGTCTCGGAGGCGCACGCCTCTGCACTGGTCGACGAGGCACGCCTGCTGGTGAACGACCTCCCGGCGACGTTGCGCGCACTCGCGGACGGAGCGCTCTCCCCCGAGCACGCGCGACTCGTGGTGCGAGGAGCGCTCGACGTCCCCGCCGAGGTCCGTGGGCGCTTCGACGAGGAGGCCGCCACGATCGCGGTCGCCTGCACGCCGCCCCAGCTGCGACGCGCCCTCCGGTCGCTACGGGAACGGCTGCACCCGCAGACGCTCAGCGAACGTCATCGGGACTGCGCCCGTCGTCGCGCGCTCTGGGTGGAGGGCCTCGACGACGGGATGGCGATCCTGCACCTCTACACCGCAGCTCCCGATGTGCTCGGCGCGATGGACAGGATCGACCGGGCCGCCCGCTCCCTCGCGGATCTGCCGGACGAGGAGCGGACGCTGGGCCAGCTCCGCGCAGACATCGCCGCTGCGCTGCTGGTCGACGGGGAGACATCGGCCGAGGGAGACGGCACGTCGATGCCGGCGGGAGTGCGCGCCGAAGTCGCGGTGACCGTGCCGGCGCTGACCCTCCTCGGGCGGTCCGACCAGCCCGCCGTCCTCGACGGATACGGACCCGTCGATCCGGAGACCGCGCGGCGTCTCGCAGCAGGTGCTCCCTCGTTCACGCGGCTGCTCACCCATCCGGAGAGCGGAGCGGTCCTCTCCGTCGGACGCGACTCCTACCGAGTGCCGGCGGACCTGCGTCGCCACCTCCAGCACCGCGACGGGACCTGCCGGTTCCCGGGATGCACCCGCAGCACCCGCCACGCGGACGTCGACCACACGAACGACTGGCACCACGGAGGCACCACGTCGGTCGACAACCTCGCGCACCTCTGCCGACACCACCACCGGCTCCGCCACACCACGGGGTGGACCCACCGGCAGGAGCCGGACGGCACGCTGCACTGGACGAGCCCGACGGGACGGCAGCATGTCACCCGGCCCGGGGAGCCGGGGAACGGGACGGAGGGCGGACACGATCCGACCGGGACCGGCGGGCCGTGACAAGGGGCAGGTCGGGTGGCGTGGACGGGCAGGTCAAGGGGCGGGCCCGCTTCGGCGCGCCCGCGTAGCGTGGACGGCACGGGCCGATAGGCGCGGAAGCGACAAGAGGGGCAGCGACATGGCAGGAACGAAGGACAGGAAAGACGCGACGACGGGGACCTCCGCGGTGCTCTTCGACATCGACGGGACCCTCGCCGACACGAACTTCCTCCACGTCGAGGCGTGGTCGCGCGCCTTCTGGCAGGCCGACCTCGTCGTGCCCGCCTGGCGCATCCAACGAGCGATCGGCGCAGACTCGTCGGAGCTGCTCGACATGCTCCTCGAGGACGAAGTGAAGGAGGAGCAGCGCGCACTGGTGAAGTCGCTGCACACCAAGAACTACACCGAGACGACAGCACGCATCGTTCCACTTCCGGGAGCTCGCGAGCTCGTCGCGACGCTCGTCGGTCGAGGCGTCCACGTCGTCCTCGCCACCTCGGCACCGCAGAACGAGCTGGACGTGCTTCTCGACGTCCTCGACTTCGGCGGGTCCGTCCACGCTGTCACCAGCGGCGCCGACGTCTCCACCGCCAAGCCAGCACCCGACGTAATCTCTATCGCGCTCGACCGCGCGGGTGTCTCCGTCGACCGCGCCGTCATGGTCGGCGACGCGACCTGGGACGTCCTGGCCGCCGAGCGCGCGGGCCTGGCAACGGTCGGAGTCCTCTCCGGCGGAACCTCGGAGCACGAACTCCGCGAGGCCGGGGCCGTCGCCGTCTACGAGGACGCGGCGGCCGTCCTGACCGGTCTCGGCGAAGGGCCCCTCGCGAGCCTCCTGAACTGACCGACCGCCACCCCAGGAGGCTCACGAGCCTCAGTCGCGGGGTCGCCGTCGCAGCACGAGGAGCGTCACTCCGATGGCGGCGGCGACCGCGGCGAGAGCGCCGCCGATCCACAGGACGTCCCCGAGGAGTGCGGGGTCCGATCCGGACGTCGCCTGCGCTTCGTCGGCTGACTCGGCATGTCCTCCTGAGACCGCGACGGTGCCGTTGCAGTCCGGGACCGAGTCCGACCCCTCGGCGAGCGCGGTCCCGTCGGCCGGCGCCCAGTCGAACGCGTACTGGCCCGACACGGGGTGCCCGTCGGTGGACACGACCTGCCAGGTCACCTCGTACTCCCCCGCCGCGCCGAGCTCGAGCGGCATCGATGCTTCCGGCCCGACGACTCTGACGCAGCCGTCGCCGTAGTAGAGCCCGTCCGGCCCGACGACGCGGAGAGCCGCCGCCGTTCCGTCCGTCCCGAGGACGAGCAGGTCGTCGTTCGTCGTCAGCACCAGCGTTCCCGGCTGTTCCGTCACGGTCGAGTCCGCAGCGGGAGTCGTCGAGACGAGGTAGTTGTGCGCGCTGGCGGGCGCCGCCACCGCGATCGAGCCGAGCAGCCCGATCGCGGTCGCGGCGACGAGGGCCTTCCGACGGGTCACGCCGACGCCCGGGGTCCGCGGCGGCGGGAGGCGAGCCCGACGGCCACGCCGACCGCGCCGACGACGAGCCCGCCGACTCCGAGGATGCGGGCGAGCACGTCGTCGCCGCTCGTGGCCGTCGTCGCCGAGGCGGTGGTCGCGACCGCGTCGTCACCGTCGCCGTCGTCGTCGTGTCCGCCCCCGTGGCCGGAACCCGCTTCCGCCGCGGTCACCGCGACGGTGGGAGCGGGCAGCTCGGGCTCGTCCTGGCCGTCGACGGTCGGCTGGTCCCAGGCGGTGCTGCCGGTCTCGCACGTCTGCAGCACGGGGAACTCCAGCGTGGAGCCCGCCGCGTCCTCGGGGAGCTGCAGCTGGAGGGCGACGGTGTCGCGGTAGCCGTCGGCGAGGGGCGTCTTCGCCGTGTAGACCACGTCCGAGACCCGCTTGGTCGCGGTGCTCCCGTGGGAGTCGGTGACCGGGTCGGCGATCGCGACCTCGTTCTTCACGACGTCCCAGTTCGGGTTGATCGTCGGGCTGACCGAGTTGATGCCGTCGGGCATCGTGATCGTGAGTCCCGTCGTCGGCGAGCCCTCGCAGCCGTGGGCCAGCGAGAACGTCACCACCGTGTACGAGCCGGCGGCGGTGCTGCTCGCCGCCGCGGTCACGTGTGCGCTGGCCGCAGTGGGCGCGGCGACAGCGAGCGCGATCGATCCGGCGGCGACGAGTGCGCCGCTGCCGACGAGGCGGAGCCGCGAGAAGGAAGAAGAAGAAGAAGAAGAACGGGTCATGACGGTCGTGTCCTCGGGGGAGATCCGGCGCGGGGCCGGGAGTTCTGGACGCAGCGCGGGTTCGCGGTGCGTGCGGGGCGCCGACCGGAGCCGCTCCCGCACGGGAGGGGCGTCAGGCGGCGCGGAGGACCCGCAGCGGCGGCCCGCGGTGCCGGAGGATCGAGAGGACCGCGTCGAGGGATCGAGTCGCCCGCGGCGCGGGGGTGCCCGTCATCGAGACGCCGGGTGCCGACGGGAGCGCGACCGCGGACGCGCGGGCGACGATCCGTACGACGACGCGCTGGAGGCCTGCTCCCAGCGTCCAGAAGAGGCGCTCGCCGTACCGGAACGCCGCGATCGTGAAGGCAGCCGCAGCGAGGTGGGCGACGAGCATCACCGGAGCGTGAGCCGCGTGTCCGCCTCCGCCGGCGATGAGCTCGATGGTCGACCCGTCGTGGAAGTGCGCGCCGGTGCCCGTCGTCCCGACCACGCTCACCTCCCCACCGCTGCCCGTGATGAGGAAGAGGCCGTGGTACGCGATCTGGCTGAGGAGCACGGAGAGCGTCAGCCGGGGAAGGGACGGACGGCGCCCCGAGAGGAGGACGCAGACGACGACGGCGAACGCCGCGGCGAGGGCGAGCACGGCAGGAGCGGGGGTCTCGGCGCCCGCGAGCGTATGGGAGGCGGCGGCCGTGGCGGTCGCTGCGAGAGCGGCGGCGATGCCGCGAGCCACTCGTGCACCTCGGGTCTGCACTCGCCCGTCCTCTCGTCGTCGCGTCGACGCGTGCGCGCGACGTCTCCAGGGTAATCGACGCGGCGGAGCAGCTCCCCGCCGTCCCGGTTCCCTGCCGTTACGAAGCCGTTACCTAGATCACCGAAAGAAATCCAAACCCCCGCAGGGAGGGCTCCGAACACATGTCAACGGCCGCGACACGGTCCACACAGAACAGGTCCTCCGCATCACGTGGGGGCCGTCTCACGAAGGAGTAATCCCATGCGATCCACCAAGCGTTCCGCCCTCGCCGCATTCGCCCTGCTGGGCACCGCCGCCCTCGGCCTCACCGCCTGCTCGAGCGGAAGCGGCTCGACCACCGCCGCCAGCGACGCGGCGACCGAGATGTCGACCCCGATGGCCACCTCGTCGGCCTCCGCCTCCTCGACCCCCATGGCGACCATGGACCCGGCCGCGAACCTCGTCGGTCCCGGCTGTGCCGCCTACGCCGAGCAGGTTCCGGACGGCGCCGGCTCGGTCGAGGGCATGTCGCTCGACCCCGTTGCGACCGCCGCGTCGAACAACCCGCTGCTCACCACCCTGACCGCTGCGGTCTCCGGTGGCCTCAACCCCGACGTCAACCTCGTCGACACGCTGAACAGCGGCGAGTTCACCGTCTTCGCCCCCGTCGACGACGCGTTCGCCAAGCTCGACGCCGCGACCGTCGGCTCCCTCAAGACCCCCGAGGGCGCCGCCACGCTGTCCTCGATCCTGACCTACCACGTCGTCCCCGGCCAGATCGCCCCTGACGCGATCGCCGGCGACCACGCCACTGTCCAGGGTGGCAACCTCACCGTCACCGGTTCCGGCGACGACCTGAAGGTCAACGACGCGTCCGTCATCTGCGGTGGCGTCCAGACCGCCAACGCGACCGTCTACCTCATCGACACCGTGCTGACCCCCCCGGCCAGCTAATTCCCCTCACCGGCTCCGGCCGGTGAACACGCCGAAGGGCGGGCACCGCGAGGTGTCCGCCCTTCGGCGTTCGTGCGTGCAGAAGCCCTCCGCGAAGCCGGACACTGCAGAGTCGTCCGGCACAGAGTCGTCCAGCACAGAGCCGCGCAACGCAGAGCTGTCCGAACGGGAAGCCGCACAGCGAGGAGCCCTGCGCAGCGCGGAGTCGGAGGGTCACCACGACCCGGCACTCGCCGTCACTCCGCACCACAGCACTCACCACGAACGACACGAGGCGCGGACCCCGATGCAGGGGGTCCGCGCCTCGTCGTCGTGCGGTCGGCGGCTACTCGGCCGGGGCGCTGATCTCGCGCAGGACGCGGTCGCCGGGGCGGGCCTCGATCATCTCGGCCTCGATCTCGGCCCGGTCGAGCAGCTCCTCCATGCGGCGGCGACGGTTGCGCGTGATGAGCGTCACGACCGTGCCCGTCTTGCCCGCGCGGCCGGTGCGGCCGGAGCGGTGGAGGTACGTCTTGTACTCGTCGGGAGCGTCGGCCTGAATCACCAGGTCGATGTCGTCGACGTGGATGCCGCGCGCGGCCACGTCCGTCGCGACCAGCACGTCCACGCGTCCGCTGGTGAGCAGTGCGAGGTTGCGGGTGCGGCGCGACTGGTTGAGGTCGCCGTGGAGGCTCGTCGCGGGGATGTCCGCGTGGTCGAGCTGCTCCGCGAGTTGCTCCGCGAACGCGCGGGTCCGGGCGAAGATCAGCGTCTTGCCCTGGCGGGCGGCGAGCTGCTCGATGATCTCGGCCTTGTCGCGGTGCTCGATCAGGAGCACGCGGTGGTCGATGGTCGAGGACGCCTGGTCCTCGCCGGCGACCTCGTGGACGCTCGGCTCGACCAGGAACTCGTCCACGAGCGTCGCGACGCCCTTGTCGAGCGTGGCCGAGAACAGCAGCCGCTGGCCGCCGTCGGCGGTCTGGCGGAGGATGCGCTGCACCGGCTCGAGGAAGCCGAGGTCGCACATGTGGTCGGCCTCGTCGAGCACCGTGATGGTGATGTTCGAGAGGTCGAGGCGCCCCTGCTCGACGAGGTCCTCGAGGCGGCCCGGCGTCGCGATGACGATGTCGACTCCGCGCTGGAGGGCTCCGACCTGCTTGTACTGGGGGACGCCGCCGTAGATGGTCGTCGTGAACAGGCCGACGGAGCGGGCGATCGGCTGGATGGTCCGGTCGATCTGCATGGCGAGCTCGCGGGTCGGCGCGAGGATGAGCGCGCGTGGAGCGCGGCCCGGCTTGCGGCCCTTCGCTCCGTTGTTCTCCATCAGGCGCTCGACGACGGGGGCGCCGAAGGCGATGGTCTTGCCGGAGCCGGTCTTGCCGCGTCCGAGGACGTCCTTGCCGGCGAGCACCTCGGGGATGGTCGCGGCCTGGATCGGGAACGGCGCGGCCGCTCCGAGCTCGGTCAGCATCCGGACGATGTTCCCGCCCAGGCCGAGGTCGCCGAAGGTGACGCCCTCGACGTCGACGGCGAGAGTGGCCGTCGCCTCGAGGCGCTCGAGCACGACGTCGTCGGCCTGGTGCGGCGCACGGGCGTCGCGGCTGGGGTAGAAGTCCGAGCCGGAGTCGCGGCGCGAGGGCCGGGAGTCGCGGTCGAGCGAGCGGGTCGGGCGGTCGCCGCGGTCGTGGCCGCGCGAGGGACGCGCGTCCCGGTCGAAGGAGCGAGCCGGACGGTCGCTGCGGTCGAACGAGCGGGCGGGACGCTCGGTGCGGTCGTAGCCGCGCGAGGGGCGCTCGTCGCGGTCGCCGGTGCGGGCCGGACGGTCGTCGCGTCCGTAGGAGCGGGCCGGACGATCGTCGCGGTCGTTCGAGCGGGCCGGACGCGCATCGCGGTCGAAGGAACGGGCCGGGCGGTCGCTCCGGTCGAAGGAACGCGCCGGACGCTCATCGCGCCCGTAGGAACGCGCCGGACGCTCGTCGCGATCGTTCGAGCGCGCCGGACGCGCATCGCGGTCGAAGGAACGGGCCGGACGGTCACTGCGATCGAAGGAACGCGCAGGACGCTCATCGCGATCGTTCGAGCGGGCCGGGCGTGCGTCGCGGTCGTACCCGCGGGCCGGACGCTCGTCACGGTCGTTCGAGCGGGCCGGACGCGCGTCGCGGTCGTAGCCGCGCGAGGGCCGCTCGTCGCGGTCGTTCCCGCGGGCGGGCCGATCGGCGCGCTCGGTGGCCCGCTCGGCGCGTTCGTCGGCGTTCCAGCGCGCCTTCTTGGGGGCGTTCTCGTCGACGGCGCGGAATCCGCGGTGGCCCTCGCTGCGCGAGCCCGGCTTGGCGCCGGGGAAGCGCGAGCGGCCGCCGAGTTGGGACTTTCCGCTCGAGGCGCCGAAGCGGTTGGGCTCGAAGTTCTTGGCCGGACGTCCGCCGGCGGGCTTCTTGTTCTTGGGCATGGCAGTTCTTCCTGGGTTCAGGTCGTGCGCGAGGAGGCGACGCCGGAGGAGCCCCGTCGTGAGGGGCGTCCGTGCGCTGGACTGCTGCGGGGCAGCAGGGGGAGAACCCGGGCGAGTCATTGACCGGGGCCGATTCACACATGTGATTCGTCTCACGACGACTGTCGGAGACTCGGCCCACTTGACTAACAAACCCATCCGCACGAGAACGCACGGTGTCAAGAGCCGACCGAGCGAGTCTACACGCGGCCCCGGAGCCTGGCTAGGGCGGGGAGACGTGCGGCCAGGAGCCGCTCAGTTCGGTAGCCGCTCAGGTCGGGAGCCGCGAAGCCCGGGAGTCGTGCACCTCCGCAACCGGTCCCCCGCGGAGTCGCCCCGCATACAGCCCCCCGGCCCCGAGCCGCAGCACGATCGACGCGCGCCCGCGCGCAACGACCGCCCGTCCGCTACTGCGACGCCCGCCGGGCCCGGTACGCGGCCACGTTCGCGCGATTGCCGCAGTTGCCCGTGTCGCAGTAGCGCTTCGAGCGGTTGCGGGAGAAGTCCACGAGCACCGCCTCGCAGTCCTCCGCCGCGCAGACGCGGATCCGCTCGCGCTCGTCGCCGCGGATCACGTCGACGAACGCCATGGCGGCCTCGACCAGGATGCGCGTGGCGAGCGGGCTCTCGTCGCGCGTCGCGTGGAGGTGCCAGCCGTAGGGTCCGTGCCGGACCAGCTGCGGGAGCGCGCGGCCGGAGTCGAGCATCCCGTTGACGACGGGGACGAGGTCCTCCTCGGCCCGCGTGAGCCAGAGGGTGCGGAGGGAGGAGCGGATCGACTGCACGGCCTCCAGCTCCTCGGTCGATCCGTCGCGGCTGCCCGTGTACCGGTTCTCGAGGAGGAAGTCGTCCAGCTGCTCGATCGTCGCCATCTCGTCCTCGCCGGACGGCGACAGCTCGGGGAGCGTGTTGACGAGGGTGGCGGTGGAGGTCAGTGACGCCTCGACGTCATAGGCGAACACCATGTTGACTCCTGACAGTGCGGCTCAGTAATGTGCGATCAGCTCGCTGTCACGAGTGTAATCCTTTTGACTCCTGAAGGAGCCGGCCATGACCGCCGAGAGCACTGCCGCCGTCACCCTCCCCGCCGCGAGCGCGCCCGCGCCTGCACGGCGCCTCGGCTCCGGCCTCGTCGCGGCGCTGGCCGCGTCGGCGGCGTTCGGTCTGGGCGGGCCGTTCGTGAAGCCGCTCCTCGAGGCGGGCTGGACGCCGGCGTCCGCGGTCCTCTGGCGCGCGGGCGGCGCCGCACTGATCCTCGCGATCCCGGCGATCCTGTCCCTCCGCGGCCGCTGGCCCGTGCTCCGCCGCAACCTCGGCACGATCGCCCTCTACGGAGTCTTCGCCGTGATCGCCGCGCAGCTCTGCTTCTACAGCGCGATCGAGCACATGTCGGTCGGCGTCGCCCTGCTGATCGAGTACCTCGCGCCGGTGTTCCTCGTCCTCCTCGCCTGGGCGCGCACCCGCCGGCACCCCGGCCGCTTCACCCTCGCCGGCTCCGCGCTCGCGCTCGGCGGCCTGGTGCTCGTGCTCGACCTGTCCGGCGAGTCGACCCCCGAGCTGGTCGGCATCGCCTGGGCGCTGACCGCCTCGCTCGGCCTGTGCGTCTACTACGTCATCGCCGGTCGAGTGGATCCGGAGCTGCCGCCGATCGCGCTCACGGCGGGGGCGATGACGGTCGGCGCCGCGATCCTGCTGGCACTCGGGGCGCTCGGCGTCACACCGCTGCGCGCGACGTTCGGAGAGGTGGTGTTCGTCGGAGCGGAGGTCAGCTGGCTCCTCCCCGCGGGCGTGATCCTCGGCATGTCGACGGTGCTGGCGTATCTGCTCGGGATCGAGGGCGGACGCCGTCTCGGCACGCGGATAGCCTCCTTCGTCGGGCTGACGGAGGTGCTGTTCTCGATCGCGGCCGCGTGGCTGATCCTCGGCGAGCTGCCCGCGCCGATCCAGTTCGGCGGCGGCGCGCTGATCCTCGCGGGGGTCGTCCTGGTCCGGCTGCAGCGCGAGCCCGGCACCCCCTGATCGCGGGGGTGCCGCATCCGGGGCGCCGGGCACCCCGTACGCTGATCGCACTCATGCGCGAGCCCACCCGATCCCCGCGACGCGTCGCCGCGGTCCTGGCCGCCCTCGCACTCCTCCTCTCGGGCTGCGCGAGCACCACTCCTGTCTCGGAGCCGGTGGCGCAGGCGCTCGGAGCGGCACCCGCACCCGACTGGTCCGGCGTGAGCGTGACGGCCGACGTCGTCTACGACGCGAGCACTGGGCAGAGCGCCGACGTCTGCTCCTCCCCTGCCCCGTCGGCGGAGCCGCGGCCCGCCGTCCTCGTCGTGCACGGCGGCAGCTGGGCCCGTGGAGGCAAGGCCGACGCGAACTGGCGTCCGATCTGCCAGTGGCTCGGATCGGAGGGGTTCGTCGCCGTCTCGGTCGACTACCGCCTCGCGCCCGCCGCCGTGTTCCCCGCGCAGCTCGACGATGTGACGGCCGCCCTCGACTGGCTGCTCGAGCCGGAGCAGACCGCGCGCTTCGGCATCGATCCGGAGCGGGTGGCGGCCTTCGGCGGCTCGGCCGGCGGCAACCTCGCCTCTCTGCTCGGCACGCTGCCGGCGACCTCGTCGCGCCTGGCCGCCGTGGTCGACCTGAGCGGCCCCTCCGATCTCAGCGCCGCCGGCCTCGCCGACGACGACCCGGTGGTCGGAGTCGCGGCCGCCGTGCGCAGCTACCTCGACTGCGCGGACCTCGCCTCCTGCCCCGCTGCGACCGCCGCCTCGCCCCTCGCGCAGGTGGACGGCTCCGAGCCGCCGTTCCTCATCGCGCACGCGGCGCACGAACGGGTCGCGCTCAGCCAGTCGGCCCGCTTCGCCGAGGCGCTGCGCTCAGCGGGCTCGAGGGTCGACCTCCTCGTCCTCCCCGGCTCGCTGCACTCGATCGCGCTCCTCGACGACGCTCTGCGTGCTCGAGTCGTCGAGTTCCTCCGCGCCCACCTGGGCTCGTGAGCGGAGTCGTCGTCCGCCTCGAGGACGCAGCCGGAGCGGAGGGCCTCCTCGCCGCGGTCCCACCCCCGCACGCCCGCGTCCTGATCGCCCGGATCGACGGGGCGGCGGCCGGCGTGCTGGTGCTCGCTCCCGGCCCGGACGACTTCGCCGAGGTGCTGGAGCTCGTGGTCGCCTCCGTCCACCGGCGCACGGGAGTCGCCCGACGGCTCGTCGCGGCGGCGGAGTCGTGGGCGCGGGTGCAGCGGATCCGCACGCTGCGCCTGGCCGCCGCTCCGGAGCTCGCCCCAGCGGCCGGGGCGCTCGGCTTCACGGCGATCGACGGCTTCGGAGCCCACCTCGGCGACGACGCGGTGCTCTGCTTCGCGCGTCCGGTCTGAGCAGCGCCCGATCCGAGGCGTGTGCCGCTCCCGAGAGGCGGCCCCGCCTCGTCCGGCGCGCACCCCCGCCGTCAGTCGATCGAGCAGCCCGGCTCGTCCGACAGCGCCCGCTCGATCCGCGCGCGGTGCTCGTCCGACATCGGCGGCAGCGCGTCGGGCGCGAACCAGCCGACCTCGGTCGACTCGTCGTCCGCGACGTGGGCCTCCCCCGAGATCCAGCGGCAGCGCACCACGTGGTCGAGGTACTGCGAACGGTCCCCGTTGGGGTACTGCATCGGCGGCAGGGTGTGCACCTGCACGAGGCGCTCGACCTCGATCTCGACGCCCGCCTCCTCCTGCGCCTCGCGGCGGGCGGTCCCGGCGACGGTCTCGCCCGGGTCGATGATCCCGGTGACGGCCGTCCAGGCGCCGGTGTCGGCGCGTCGGACGAGCAGGACCTCGAGCGCCGGCTCCTCCCGGAGGATCACCGCGGTCACGCCGGTGAGCCAGAGCAGCTCGGTCCCGATCCGGTCGCGCAGCCGCAGCACGAACTCGGGAGTCGCCATCAGTGCGCTTCGGGTCGGAAGTCGAACGCGACGATGCCGGCCGTGTCGACGAACGGCCCGACGAACTCCTTGAACGCGTCGTGCGCCGGATCCCAGTGCGCGGGGTCCTCGACGGCCGGCCGGCCCAGGTAGTAGTGCAGGTCGCCCTCGGAGGAGAAGGTCAGCAGGAACGCGCGGTCGAAGCCCTCGCCCGCGCCCTCGATGCTCAGCTGCGGCCCCGTCTCGATCGACTCGATGTAGGGCCGTCCGTCGCGGACGCACTCGTCGGCCAGGGCGAGGAAGCGGCGGGTGACCTCGTCCGCCTCGGCGACCAGCGCCGTCGGGCGGAAGCGGATCAGGACGAGGTGCCGGAGCGTGCCCGGGCGGAAGTCGCGGGCGACGAAGCGCTCCGGACCGATCTCGTCGAGGACCGCGGTGGCGCGCTCCGGGCCGCTGCGCCAGCGCGAGCCGACCGTCTCGGCCGCATCCCTGATGTCCGTCATGCCGACGCCTTCCCGGCGCGGGCGGCACGCCGCCGCTCACGATACCCCTCGACCAGGTTGTAGACGACGGGCAGGACCACGAGGGTCAGCACCGTCGAGGACACCAGGCCGCCGATCACGACGATCGCCAGCGGCTGCGAGATGAAGCCGCCGTGGCCCGTGATCCCCAGCGCCATCGGCAGGAGGGCGAAGATCGTCGCGAGGGCGGTCATCAGGATGGGCCGGAGCCGCCGCTCGGTGCCGTGCAGCAGCGCCTCCCGCACCGGCATCCCGCGGTCGCGGTACTGGTTCACGAGGTCCACGAGCACGATCGCGTTCGTGACGACGATGCCGATCAGCATCAGCACTCCGATCAGGGACGGCACGCCCAGCGGCACGCCGGTGATCACCTGCAGGAGGATCGCGCCGGTCGCCGCGAACGGCACCGACACGAGCAGGAGCAGCGGCTGCAGGAGCGAGCGGAACGTCGCCACCATCACGACGTAGACGATCAGGATCGCGACCAGCAGCGCGATGCCCAGCTGCGAGAACGCGTCGGCCTGGTCGGCGGTCACTCCGCCGAGGGAGGCGTCGACACCGGCCGGAAGCGCCGTCGCGTCGATCGCGTTCTGCACGGCGACGTTGGCCGAGGCGAGGTCGTCGCCCTCCGGGGTGACGGTGATGGTCGCGGTGCGCTGCCCGCGCTCGGTGGTGATGCTCGCCGGACCGTCCGTCTGCTCGACCGCCGCGAGGGTGGAGAGCGCGACGGTGCCGGTGAGGGTCGGCACCTCGAGGTTCCGCAGCTCGTCCACGGTGGCCGGCGGCTGCCCGTCGGCCAGGTAGATCGAGAGGGTGCGGTCGTCGATCACGACGCTGCCGACCTGGCTGGGCTGGAGCGCCTGGCTGACGATCGTGCCCACGGCGACCTCGCTGAGACCCGCCCGGGCCGCGGCGTCGCGGTCGACCCGCACCGCGATGTAGGGCAGCGAGGAGGAGAGGTTGCTCTCGGCCTGGCTGATCCCGTCGGTCCCGCGCAGGGCCTCGAGGAGCTGGTCGCTCGCGCTCTGGAGGTCGCTCTGCGAGGCGGTCGAGAGGTCGACCTCGATGTCCGAGGAGGCGCCGAAGCCGGAGGAGGCGGCGACGCTGATGTCCTCGGCCGAGGCGACGCCCGACAGCGCGTCGCGGACGTCCGCCTGCACGGCCTCCTGGTCGGCCGACTCGTCGGTGGTGACGGAGTAGCGGATCGAGGTGCCGCCGCCGCCTCCCCCGCCGAACGCGCTCTGCAGGCCGCCGGAGGAGCCGACGGTGAGCTGGACGGTCTCGACGCCGTCGACGCCGAGGATCGCCGTGCTCGCCTGCTGCGCCGTCGCGTCCTGCGCGTCGAGGCTCTGGCCGACGGGGACCGTCTGTGTGACGGTGAAGGTGTCCTGCCCGCTGGAGCCGAGGAAGTTCGTCTTCATCAGCGGGTACAGCGCACCGGTCCCGACGAGCACGAGCAGCGCGAGGAGGACGGTGACGACCGAGTGCTTCAGCGTCCAGTGGATGATCGGGCCGTACACCGACTGCAGCCCGCGCGCCCGCCGGGGAGCGGCGTGGGCGCCGTGGTGCGGGGCCTCCTCGACCGGCGCGGCGGTGTCGGCCGGGACCCCCGAGGCGGGTGCCCCTCCGGCCGCCGCGCGCTCCTCCGCGAGCGCCGCCTGCGCGGCCTGGCGCACCGCCGGCCGCTTCGAGGGGCGGAGGAACCAGTAGGCGAGCACCGGCACGATCGTCAGCGCCACCACGAGGGAGGCGAGCAGGGCGATCGACACGGTCAGCGCGAAGGGCCGGAACAGCTCGCCCGTGGTGCCGCCGACGAACGAGATCGGCAGGAACACCGCGACCGTGGTGATCGTGGAGGCGGTGATCGCGCCGGCGACCTCGCGGACGGCGACCGCGATGGTCCGGGCCCGGTCCTCACCCGCGTCGAGGTGCCGCTTGATGTTCTCGATCACGACGATGGAGTCGTCGACCACACGCCCGATCGCGATGGTGAGCGCGCCGAGGGTCAGGATGTTGAGGGTGTAGCCGGCCGTCTGCAGGCCGATGAAGGTGATCAGCACCGAGGTCGGGATCGAGATGGCCGTGACCAGGGTCGAGCGCACCGACAGCAGGAACAGCAGGATCACCAGCACGGCGAAGACGAGGCCGAGCGCCCCCTCCTGCGCGAGCGACGCGATCGACTCCTGGATGTAGGGCGCCTGGTCGAAGACCGGGGTGAAGGCGGCGTTGTCGCCGATCGACTCCTCGAGGTCCGGGAGCAGCGCGGCCACGCCGGTCGACACGTCGACGGTGTTCGCGGCTGGGAGCTTGGTGATCGAGAGGGTCAGGGCGGGCTGGCCGTTGACGCGCGAGATCGAGGTGACGGGGGCGTCGGTGACGGCGACGGTCGCGACGGAGCCGAGGGTGGTGACCGTCGGCTCTGCGGTCACGGCCGCGCCTCCCGCCGCTGCTCCGGCGTCGGAGCCGCCGGCGGAAGCCCCGGCACCCGCGGAGGCACCCGCGCCCGCTGACGCACCGGCGCCGCCCGAACCCGCGGAGGCACCTGCGGACGGCAGCAGCGGCAGCGCCGCGATCGCGTCGGTCGAGTCGAGCTTGACGCCCGACTGCACCGAGAAGGTCGACCCGTCCTGGGTGATCTGTCCGCCCGCGACGAGCACGCCGTTCTGCTGCAGGGCCGAGCGGATGTCGCCGGTCGAGAGGCCGGCCGCGGCGAGCGCCGCGTCGTCCGGGGTGATCGTGACGCGCTGGGCGGTCTCGCCGACGAGCGCCGCCTCGCGCACGCCCTCGACCTTCTCCAGGTCCGGGATGACCGTGGTGCGCAGGCGCTCGGCCAGCGCGTCCGCGTCGCCGTCGCTCGACACGGCGAGCTGCAGCACCGGCAGGTCGTCGAGGGAGCCGGTGACCACCTGCGGGTCGACGCCGTCCGGGAGCGTGCTCTTGATCCGGTTGATCGCCTGCAGGATCTTCTGCTCGGCGGTGGCGAGGTCGGTGCCGTAGGTGAAGGACGCCGAGATGAGGGAGGAGTCCGTGGAGGACGTCGCGCTGGTCGTCTCGAGCCCCGGCACCCCCTGGATGGCGGTCTCGATCGGCGTCGAGACGTCGTCGTTGACCACCTCCGGAGCGGCGCCCGGGTAGGACGTGACGACGGCGAGCTGCGGGAAGGAGATCGACGGCGCGAGCTCCTGCTTGAGCCCGGTCAGGGCGACTCCGCCGAAGACGGCGATGACGACGGTGACGAGCGCGATGAGCGCCCGGTTCTTCATGCTGAGGACCGCGAGGAGATGCACCCTCCGAGTCTTCCATCAGCCGACTGAGTGTTGGGAGGGACGCGGCGTTCCGGGGCGCGCGACGGGGCGACCGGCGCCACCGGCCGGCCCCGGACGCCCTCAGCCCAGGCGGACCTCCGCCGTCGACGACCCGACGGGGAGGCTCACTGCAGCGCCCGCCCCGGCGCTCGAGAGCGCGAAGTCCCCGGCGAAGGCCCGGACTCCGACGCGCCCCTCGGCGTCCGTCCGCAGCACCGTCGGCTCGAGCCACCAGTCCCCGCGGATCCGCGAGCGCAGCGCCTCGTAGGCCGGCTTCGGGCTCCCGTCGCGGCGGAGGAACCCGCCCGGCGCTCCGAGCCAGGCGCCGGCGTCGTCGAAGCCCCAGTAGGTGATCGCCTCGACCGCCGGATGCGCGACCAGCGTCTCGTAGTGCCGCACCATCTCGTCCGCCTGCCGCGCCTCCCCCTCCGGAGTGGTCGGCCAGTGCTCGACCACGTGGTCGTTGAGGTCCTCGATCTCGGCGGGCATCAGCTCGCCCGAGACGAGGGTGGTCTCGGTCCAGTGCAGCGGCAGGCCGAAGCGCGCGAACCTGTCGCAGATCGCCGTGATCTGCTCCTCCCCGCGGAACCCCTGGTGCATGTGCGACTGCAGGCCGATCGCATCGGGCCGGATCCCGGCCTCGAGCACGTCCTCGATCAGCCGCTCGTACTCGGGCCCGAGGTCGAAGTCGTTCAGCACGAGCACCGGTCCGGTGCCGACGCTGCGCGCCTCCGAGAAGGCCAGCTCGACCATGCCGACGCGTCCCTTCTCGCGGGCGAGGCGGGTGACGGCGTTCGTCACGCCGTCCGGCTCGTTCGCGAAGCGCGGCATGATGACGACCTCGTTGATCGCGTCCCAGGTGTCGATCAGCCCGGCGAAGGCGCCCACCTCCCGGCGGATGCGCGCGCGGAGGAGCTGCTCGGCCTCGTCCAGCGGCAGCGCGTCGAGCCACTCCGGCTTCACGTAGTGCCAGACGAGCGGGTGCCCCTTCAGGCGGACGCCGTCCGCGGCGAGCGCGCGCGCCTCGGCGCGCACCTCCTCCGTCGCGGTGCGGCCGCGCTCCGGCTCGAAGCGTCCCCAGTAGACGGGGAGCGTCGCCGTGTCGAACAGGTCGAGCCAGAGCCGGCGCTCCTCGGCGCGGGCGGGGTCGGTGCTCGGAGGAGTGCAGCCGAAGGCGAAGGCGTGGCGGCGCTGCTCGACCGTCACGTCGGCGTGGGCGAGCGGAGCGCCGTCGGCACCGAGGACGGCGACGAGGGCGTCGGCGAGACGGGGGCTGAAGTCGGTCATGCGGGGCCTCTCAGGCGGGGTGGCGCTCGTCGAGCGCCGTGTACTCGGATCGGGTGAGCGGGAGGACCGCTCCGTGCTTGGTGTCCTCGGGCAGGTCGAACTCCTCCGCGAGCTCCCACCGGCCCGAGGCCGGGTCGGTGCTCGTGTAGGCGCGGTAGCCGTAGGGGCGGAGGGCGTACTGGTCGACCCAGAGCGACCAGCGCTCCTCGCGGTGGTGCCGGAAGACCAGCGGCCCCTCGATACTCGGGCCGAGCTCCTGCCCGATCCCCCGGGCGACGGTGGTGAAGTCGTCCGCGAGGAGGGAGGAGCCGACCTGCTGGAACACCTGCATCGTGTCGGGGGCCTCGTCGTGCTGCTTGGCGAAACGGTGGACGGCCGTGCGCTCGATCAGCAGCGTCATGTCGATCACTCCGCCGGGCAGCCGCAGGTAGGTCTCGGGCTCGGTGAACGTGCGGAAGTCGCGCGTGCGGGACATCAGGATGCGGCTGTCGCCCGTCTCGCCGGTGGCGGGGTCGCCGTCCTCGGCCAGGCCGGAGGACCAGTGCACGAGGAAGTCGCCCGAGACCGGGTCGTAGACCGACTCCGGCGCCCAGGCCATGCCTGCGCCCTCGGGAGCGACGGCGACCGCGCGCGGCTCGGACCACTCGAGGAGGTCCGGGGAGTCCCAGACCACGAGGTCGCGGCTCCCCCGGTGCCGGTAGAGGTCCCAGTCCGGGCCCTCGGGCCGCCAGACGCGGAGATCGGTGGCGACGAGGTGGAAGCCCCGCGGCCCGCGGACGATGTGGGGGTCGCGGACGCCGCCCGTGCCGCCGGTCCACTCCAGCACCGGCCCGAGCGCGCGCCAGCGCAGCGGATCGTCGCCCCGGCTGAGTGAGAGGAAGATCTTCTCGCTGTGGCCGGTCCGGTCCTCCACGAAGTGGACCAGCAGGTAGCCGTACCCGTCGCTCATGAGAGAACGATCTCACACGCCCGGCGGGCACTCCACCTCAGACCACGTCGGCGAGGTACCCCGGGTCGGCCGCCGGGTGCCGGGCGACCTGCGCCCACGCCGTCGCGAGCGCCTCCACGGCCCGGTCGGTCGCCTCGGGCGAGTAGCCGATCGGGATGCGGAGGAAGCGCTCGAAGGCGCCGTCGATCCCGAAGCGCGGGCCCGCGGTGATCAGCAGTCCCGCCGTCCGGGCGGCGAGCGCCAGCTGCGAGCTCGCCGGCCGGCCCAGGCCCACCCAGGTGGAGAGACCGCCCGAGACCCGCGGCACGCTCCACTCCGGGATCGCGCGCGCCAGGGCCGCCTCGAGGTGGTCGCGGCCCGCGCGCAGCTGCGAGCGCCGCAGCTCCAGCACGCCGTCCATCCGGCCGAGCATGTCCGCGACCAGGAGCTGCTCCAGGATCGGCGTGCCGAGGTCGCTCGCCGAGCGCGCCAGCGCCAGCTTGCGGATCACCGCCCGCTCGGCGCGGATCCAGCCGATCCGGATGCCGCCCCACAGTGTCTTGCCGACGGAGCCGATCGAGAGCACCGTCCCCTCGGGCCCGTAGGCGGCGAACGGCAGCGGCGTCATCCGCCGGTCGATGTCGAGCTCGGCCGTCGTCTCGTCGGCGATGATCAGCGTGCCCTGCCGGGCCGCGGCGGCGATCGCCCGCTCCCGCAGCTCGGGGGCCATGGAGCGGCCCGTCGGGTTGTGGAAGTCGGGCATCAGGTAGGCCAGGCTCGGGCTCGTGCCGCGCAGCGCGGCGATCAGGCCCTCTCCGTCCCAGCCGTCCGCCCCGTCGACGTTCACCGGCACGAGCCGCGCGCCGGCCAGCCGGAGGGCCTCGTAGGCGTGCGGGTAGGTCGGTGCCTCGATCAGCGCCCGGTCGCCCCGCGCGAGCAGGGTGCGGGCGACGAGCGCGATCGCGTGCTGCGCGCCGATGGTCACCATGATCTGGCCGGGCTCGGTGCGCAGACCCCGCGCGGTGTAGCGCTCGGCGATCGCGCGGCGCAGCACCGGCAGGCCGACCGTGTCGTAGGAGCCGGAGTCGAAGTGCTCGGGGGCCGCCTGCGCCGCGCGGGTGTACGCCTCGGCCAGCTCGGGGACGGCGGGCAGGGCCGCCCTGGTGAAGTCGAGGAAGTCCGGCGCGAGCGAGGGCACCGCGTGCACGGCCGCTCCCGGCAGGCGGGTGACGCTGCCGGAGCCGCGCACGCTGACGAGGTAGCCGCTGTCGCGCAGCTCGCGGTACGCGGCGGCCACGGTCGTGCGGCTGACGCCGAGGCGGGCCGAGAGCTCGCGCTCGGCGGGCAGGCGGCTGCCCGCGGGGATGCGGCCGTCGATCCCGAGGAGGCGGATCCGGTCGGCCAGAGCGAGGTAGGCGGGCCGGGTGCCGCGCTGCTCGCGCCAGTCGCCGAGGAGGGTCTGCAGGGCGCGCGCGCCGAAGTGGACATCAGCCATGCGTCCAAGGTAGCCGGATTGGACCGCGCGAAGAAGGCCAATGTCGCGCTGTGATGAGTCCATGACGCTCACCGCTCCCGTCGCCGCCGCCGCTCCCCCGGCTGGCCAGTGGCGCCTCCGACCCGTGCCGCGCCTGCTGGTGGGCCTGATCCTCTACGGATTCGCCGACGCGATGATGATCCGCGCGGCGATCGGCGTGGACCCGTGGACCGTCTTCGCCCAGGGGGTCGCGCACCAGACCGGGCTCGGGATCGGACTGCTCACGAACGTGATCGGCCTGCTCGTCCTGCTGCTGTGGATCCCCCTCCGACAGCGGCCCGGTCTCGGCACCGTGCTGAACGTGCTCGTGGTCGGCACGATGATCGATGTCGGGCTGCGCGTGCTGGCGACGCCGGACGAGTGGTGGGCCCGCGGCCTGCTCTTCGCCGGAGGCCTCGTGCTTCTGGCGGTCGCGAGCGGGATCTACATCGGCGCCCACCTCGGTCCGGGGCCCCGCGACGGACTGATGCTGGGCCTGCACACCCGCACGGGCCTGCCGATCTGGGTGGCGCGCTCGGGCGTCGAGCTCACGGTGCTGCTCATCGGCTGGGCCCTCGGCGGCGACGCCGGCCTCGGCACCCTCCTCTTCGCGGTGCTGATCGGGCCGCTCTGCTCGGTGACCCTGCCTCTCCTCGGGGTGCGGAGGCACTGACCCGCGGACGACGGAGGCCCCGCCTCCCGGACCGGTTCCGGGAGGCGGGGCCGTCGCGATCGGATCGGCTAGCGCTTGGCCGCGATCTCCGCACGCATCCGCGACGCCTCATCGGAGTCCTGGATCGAGGCGATCCCCTCGGTGATCGAGGTGCCCGACGCGGGGGCCTCGTGCTCGTCCGCTCCGAGCGTGGTCTCGTCGAAGGGCGAGCGCCCGCCGAGGACCTCGCGGACCTGCACCATGTCGATCTGCTTGGTCCAGGTGCCCACGAGAAGGGTGGCGACCGCGTTGCCGGTGAAGTTGGTGACCGCGCGGGCCTCGGACATGAAGCGGTCGATGCCGACGATCACGCCGACGCCGTTGACCAGGTCGGGGCGGAAGGACTGGAGGCCGCCGGCCAGCGTGGCCAGGCCCGCTCCGGTGACGCCCGCGGCGCCCTTCGAGGCGATCATCATGAAGAGGAGGAGGCCGATCTGCTCCGGGATCGACATCGGCGCTCCGGTGGCCGAGGCGATGAACAGCGACGCCATCGTGAGGTAGATCGCCGTGCCGTCGAGGTTGAAGGAGTAGCCGGTGGGCACGGTGATGCCGACGACGGGCTTGGAGACGCCGAGGTGCTCCATCTTCGCGATCAGGCGGGGCAGCGCCGCCTCCGAGGAGGAGGTGCCGACGATCAGCAGGTACTCGCGGGCCAGGTACTTCATCAGCGAGAAGATGCTGACGCCGGTCACCAGGCGCAGCAGCAGGCCGAGGACGACGACCACGAAGATCGCGCAGGTGATGTAGAAGCCGATCATCAGGGTGGCGAGAGCGACGACCGCTCCCCAGCCGGTCTTGCCGACGACCGCGGCGATGGCGCCGAACGCGCCGATCGGGGCGACCCAGAGCACCATCGAGAGGATGCGGAAGACCAGGACCTGGAGCTGCTTGATCGCTCCGAGGATCGGCTGTCCCTTGGCGCCCATCTTCTGCAGCGCGAAGCCGACGAGCAGCGCGACGAAGAGGGTCTGCAGGATGCTGCCGTCCACGAGCGAGGAGAACAGCGAGACGGGGATGATCCCGAGGACGAAGTCGCTGGTGCTCTCGGCCTTGAGGTCGCTGGTGTCGTAGGTGGCGCTCGAGATGTCGAGGCCCTCGCCCGGGTGCAGGATGTTGCCGACGACGAGGCCGATCGCCAGGGCGAAGGTCGACATCACGATGAAGTAGCCCAGCGCGAGTCCGCCGACCTTGCCGACCGTGGCGGCCTTCGCGATGGAGCCGATGCCGATGACGATGGTGCAGAAGATGATCGGCGCGATCATCATCTTGATCAGTCCGACGAAGGCCTTGCCGACGGGCTCGAGCGTCGCCGCGAAGGCGGGAGCGACGAGTCCGACCACGACGCCGGCGACCACGGCGATGATGACGGCGATGTAGAGCCAGTGGTTCCGGTCGATGCGCCGCCGGGTCTTCGGAGGGGTGACCGCGGGGATCAGCCGGTCGGACGGCGTCTGAGGCGTCTTCGCCATGGGGGTGTCCTTCTCTTCGTCGAGGTGAGGGGGTAGGACGATGGTGGCCCCGCCTCCGGAGCCCGGCACGGTTGCGTTCATACTGTTCACGGCGGGGCGCCCCGAGCACTCGCTCACGAGGGAGTGGCATGGTCAGGACGCCGAGCGCACGCGGACCGCGCGGCAGCATCGCCGCGCGCCTGTTCGCCGTGCAGCTGCTGAGCATCCTGCTGATCGCCGCAGCGGCCGTCGCGGTGCTGGCCCTCGACGCGCGGAGCCGGGCGGGCGACGAGGCCGCCCAGCGGAGCCTCGTCGTGGCGCGGACGGTGGCCGACAATCCGTTCGTCCTCGAGTCGACGGCCGGTGCGGATCCCTCCGCGAGCCTGCAGCCGTACGCCGAGGAGGTCATGCGGGACACCGGCGTCGACTTCCTCACGATCATGGCCCCCGACCGCACCCGGTACACCCACCGCGACCGCGACCGGATCGGCCTGCCTTTCCAGGGCACGATCGAGCCCGCGCTGGAGGGGCGGACCTTCACCGAGACGTACACCGGCACGCTCGGGCCCTCCGTCCGCGCCGTCGCACCGATCGAGGACGCCGACGGCGCGGTCGTCGCGCTCGTGTCGGCGGGCGTCACGCTCTCGGCCGTGGACGCCTCCTTCGCCGCCCGCGTGCAGGTCGTCGCGTGGGGCGCGCTCGGTGCGGTCGCGCTCGGCGCACTCGGCTCGTGGCTCCTCGCCCGCTACCTGCGGCGGGTCACGGGCGGGCGGGGCCCGGAGCAGATGAGCCAGGTCTTCGCCTACTACGAGTCCGTCCTGCACTCGGTGCGGGAGGGGCTGCTGCTGGTCGACGACCGCGGCCGACTGGTGCTCGCCAACGACCACGCGCTGGAGCTGCTCGGGCTCGAGGGCGTGCGGACGCCGGTGCCGGTCGCCGAGCTCGACCTCCCCGTCGCCCTGCGCGAGCTGCTGCAGGACGACGAGCCCGTCTCGGACCGCCTGGTCGTGGCCCGGGAGCGGATCCTCGTGGTGAACGAGCGGCCCGCCGCCTCCCCCGGCGCCCGCCCCCTGGGCACGGTCGTCACGCTCCGCGACCGCACCGAGCTGCAGCGGGTGAGCGGCGAGCTGGAGTCACTGCGCACCCTCTCGGACGCGCTGCGCTCGCAGACCCACGAGTTCTCGAACCGCCTGCACACCATCGCGTCGCTGATCGAGCTCGGCCGCCCCGACGAGGCGCTCGCGTTCGCCGCCGGCGAGCTGAACCTCAGCCAGCGCCTGGCCGACCGGGTCCTCGGCTCCGTGCAGGAGCCGGTGATCGCCGCCCTGCTGCTGGGCAAGGCCGCGCAGGCCCGCGAGCGCGGCGTCGAGCTGCACTTCGAGACGCACCTCGAGCCCGGCACGCAGGGGCTGGAGCCCGGGGACCTCGTGACGGTGCTGGGCAATCTGATCGACAACGCCCTCGACGCGGCCGCCTCGTCCGCTCCGGACCGCGAGCCGTGGGTGGAGGTCTACCTCGGCCTCGCGGAGGGCGAGCTGGTGGTGCAGGTGTCGGACACCGGCCCCGGGGTCGCGAGCGCCGCCGACGTCTTCGCGCGCGGCTACTCGACGAAGGAGTCGGACGGCTTCGGCCGCGGCATCGGCCTGGCGCTGGTGCAGCAGGTGGTGGAGCGCCTCGGCGGCTCGATCGAGGTCTCGCGCCACGTCGGCGCGGTGTTCACGGTGCAGCTGCCGCTGCCCGCGCGGGTGGCGTCGTGATCCGGGTGCTCGTCGTCGAGGACGAGCCGCTGACCGCGAGCGCCCACGCCGACTACGTCCGGCGGGTCGACGGCTTCGAGGTGGCCGCGGTCGCCGGCAGCGGGGCGGAGGCGATCCGGGCGCTGCGCGCGGACCCGGGCATCGCGCTGATCCTGCTCGACATGAACCTGCCGGACATGGGCGGCCTCGACCTCTGCCGGGCCGTCCGGGCGGCGGGCCTGGACGTCGACGTCATCGCGATCACCGCTGTCCGCGACGCCGCGAACGTGCGCGCCTCCGTCGCCGCCGGCATCGTGCAGTACCTGATCAAGCCGTTCGTCTTCAGCGCGTTCGCCGCCAAGCTCGCCAGCTACCGGTCGTACCGCGAGCGGATGCACGGCGCCGACGTCGCCAGCCAGCACGAGGTGGACGGGGCCTTCGCGGCGCTCCGCACCTCCAACGCCCCGGGTCTGGCCAAGGGGCTCTCGGCCCAGACCCTCGAGGCCGTCACCGCACTGCTGGGCCCCGTCGGCCTCTCGGCGGCCGAGCTCGCCACCCGCCTCGACATCTCGCGGGTGACGGCCCGCCGCTACCTCGAGCACCTCGCCGACTCCGGAGTGGCGGACCGCGCGCCCCGCTACGGCTCCCCCGGCCGCCCGGAGCTGGAGTACCGCCGCCGCTGAGCGCGCGTCAGGCGGCCCGCAGTGCGGCGGCGATCTCCTCCTCGATCAGGTCGTGGTTGATCGCCGCGCCCACGCGCAGCCCGTCGGCGGACGAGGCGACGACCTGCGCCATGGGCTCGACCAGCGAGCCCGCGGCGAAGACCCCGGCGACGCCGGTCCGGCCCATCGGATCGACGGCGAGGTGCCGCGCGACTCCCGACGGGTGGTCGGCGAGCTCGAGGCCGAGCCCCTCGGGGAGCCGCCCCTCGACCCGCGGGCCGACGACGAGCGCGTCGAGCTCGTGCCGCCGACCGTCGATCACCACGCCGACCAGGCGGTCGTCCTCGACGAGGACCCTCTCGACGCGGCCGGGCACCAGAGTGATCCCGCGGGCGGCCAGCGCCGCCGCCTCGTCGCCGGCGGGCGCGGGTGCGCCGTGGAGCAGGATCGACGTCCGGTCGCTGAGCTGCCGGAACATCTGCGCCTGGTGCCCGGCGAACGAGCTGCCGAGCACGCCGATCCGCCGGCCGCGCACCTCGAAGCCGTGGCAGTAGGGGCAGTGCAGGACGTCCCGTCCCCAGCGGGCGCCGAGCCCGGGGATCTCCGGCAGCAGGTCGCGGACGCCGGTCGCGAGCAGGAGGCGGCGCGCGCGGAGGACCGTGCCGTCGGCGAGGGTCGCGGTCACGCCCTCGGCACCCGCGGAGGCGCGGACCGCCTCGCCCTCGACCACCCGGGCACCGTAGCCCTCGGCCTCGGCGCGCGCCAGGCGCACCAGCTCCGTGGGCGGGACGCCGTCGCGGGTCAGCACGTTGTGGGCACCGGGCGAGGGTGCGTTGCGCGGAGGTCCGCCGTCGACGACGAGGACGTCGCGGAGACTGCGGCCGAGGGCGGTGGCAGCGGCGAGGCCGGCGAAGGAGGCGCCGAGGATCAGGACGTCGGCGGGGGCGGGGACGGACGGGCCGGTGGGGGCGTCGATGGAGGTCATGGGTCGATGGTCCGCGGCCCCGGGGCGGGCCGCGAGGATCCGTGCCGTTCCGGCATGCGGCGCGACCGCCCGTGCCAGGATGGCGTCGTGCCCGAGACCCCGCCCGCCCCGTCCGACGACGAGATCGTCGCCGCCGTCGGGCCACGGCTCCGGCACCTGCGCACCCGCCGCGACCGCACGCTCGCGTCCCTCGCGGCCGAGACCGGCATCTCGGCGAGCACTCTCTCGCGCCTCGAGAGCGGCGGCCGCCGCGCGACGCTGGAGCTGCTCCTCCCGATCGCCCGCGCCCTCGGGGCGCCGCTCGACGAGCTCGTCGGCGCCGCGCCGGAGGATCCCCGCGTGCACGGGCGGCCGGTGCGCCGGAACGGCATGCTCATCCAGCCGCTCAGCCGCGACGCGGGCGCGCTCCAGGCGTTCAAGCACACGCTCCCGGCCGGGCCGGTGACGGAGCCGGCGGAGCAGCGCGCTCACGAGGGCTTCGAGTGGCTCTACGTGCTGAGCGGGCGGCTCCGCCTGCGACTCGGCGAGCACGATCTGGTGCTGCCGGCCGGCGAGGCCGCCGAGTTCGACACCCGGGTGCCGCACTGGTTCGGCCGCGCCGACGAGCAGCAGGTCGAGTTCCTCAGCCTCTTCGGCCGCCAGGGCGAGCGGATGCACGTGCGCGCGTCCACGCGCCGCTGAGCGCGGTCACGCCTCGCCGAGCACCTCGCGCGCGAAGCCCTCGGTGCGCGCCCGCAGAGTCGCGATCCGCTGCGCTCGCGCCGCCTCGAGGTCGAAGCCGATGTAGGCCACCGACGGGCGCCGCCGCACGTTCACCGAGCACTCGAAGCGGGAGCAGACGAGCGTGCCGAGCGAGTCCCCCGCCCGCCCGGCCGCTCCGGCCTTCCGCGCCCCGAAGAAGACGACGTCGTTCGGGAGCTGCACGTCGCGGCACCACGAGCACTGCGCCCGCGAGCGCGGCAGGGCGTCGGCCTGGGTGAGCAGGACCCCGACGAGGCGCTCCTCCAGCGGCACGACGACGTAGGCGCGGCGGCCCATCCTCCGGTCGCGCCACCCGAGGTGGTCGATGACCGACCAGTCCAGCGCGTCGAAGTCCTTCGGCAGCGCGAGATCGGCGACCTCCTTGCGGGAGGCGTTGACGAAGGACTCGCGGATCTCGGTCTCGGTCAGTGGCTGCATAGCGCTTCCGAGCCTAGGCCGGGATCAGCCCAGGTGGGCGACGGCCTCCTTCGGAGCCTGAGCGAGGAACTCCTCCTTCTTCACCCGGATCATCGCGACGGCGACGACGGAGGCGACGACCAGCCCGATCGCGGCCGCGACGAAGACCGCGGAGTAGCCGTCGACGAAGGCGACCGGCGACTGCCGCTCACCCGCGACTCCCGCGTAGAGGGTCGTGAAGATCGACAGCCCGATCGAGCCGCCGATCTGCATGGCGGCGTTCGCGGTCGCTCCGGCGGCACCGGCGTCGTGGGCCGCGACTCCGGTGAGCGCGAGGTTCTGCAGCGGCACGAAGACCATCGCCATTCCGACGCCCAGGAGGATCAGCGCGGGCAGCACCTCGAGGAGGTAGCCGCCGTCGGGGGTGATGCGGCTCAGGTAGAGGAGCCCGGCCGCCGCGATCAGCGGGCCGACGATCATCAGCACGCGCGGGCCGATGCGCGGCAGCAGCTTGGCGGCGACTCCGGCGACGATCGTGATCGTCACCGTCATCGGCAGATTGGCCAGGCCCGCCTCGAGCGGCGGCAGGCCCAGGACCAGCTGCAGGTGCAGGGTCAGGTAGAGGGTGGAGCCGATCATCACGCTGCCGACGATCGCCTGGACCAGGAAGGCTCCGCCGCGGACGCGGTCGGCGACGATGCGCAGCGGCAGCGACGGGTGGTCGGAGCGGGCCTGGATCCGCACGAAGAGGGCCAGCAGCAGCACGCCGACGAGGAGGAAGCCGAGGGTGTCGACGCGGAGCCAGCCCTGCTCGGCGAGGGTGAAGCCGTAGACGACGCTCGCGAGCCCGAGCGCGACGGTGATCGTCCCGGCGACGTCGAAGCGGTTGCGCCCCTCCGCGCGGCTCTCGGTGACGAGCAGCTGGCCGGCGATCGCGCCGACCACGACGACGGGGACGTTGACGAGGAGGCACCAGCGCCAGTCGGCGAACTCGGTGAGCAGCCCGCCCAGCACGAGGCCGACGGCGGCGCCCGCTCCGGCGACCGCTCCGAAGACGGCGAAGGCCGTGCCCCGCTCGCGGCCGGAGGGGAAGGAGACGGTGAGGAGGGCCAGAGCGGCCGGAGCGAGCAGCGCGGCGAAGGCACCCTGCAGCCCGCGGGCGGCGATCAGCTCGGTGCCGGAGGTGGCGAGGCCGCCCCAGGCGGAGGCGGCGCCGAAGCCGATCATCCCGATCAGGTAGGTGCGCTTGCGGCCGGTGTAGTCGGCGATGCGGCCGCCCAGGAGCAGGAGCGCGCCGAACGCGAGGGCGTAGGCGGTGACGACCCACTGGCGCTCGACGTCGGTGAGGCCGAGGTCGGCCTGCGCGGCGGGGAGGGCGATCGTGACGATGGTGCCGTCGAGCACGACGACGAGCTGCGTGAGCGCGAGGATCACGAGCACCCACCAGCGGCGGGCGGAGGAGGGAGCGGACGGGGAGGGCATGGCGGCCTTTCACACGGAGCGGAGCGGGACCGGCGGGTCCGGATCCGAGCCGCGTCATCGGGGCCGAACCACCCCAACCAGTTGGTTGGGCGAAGAAGAGTGTATCGTTCGAGCGCCCGGAGGTGAACCATGGAGCCGACATCCGATGCGGCGCTGCCCGCGCGCGAGCGGATCCTCCGCGCGGCCTCCGTCGAGTTCGCCGCCCACGGCTTCGCGGGCGCCCGGGTCGACCGTGTGGCCGCGGCGGCGGGTCTGAACAAGGAGCGGCTCTACGCCTACTACGGCGGCAAGCGCGGCCTGTTCGTCGCGACCGTCGTCGAGGCGCTCGGCGCTCTCGACGAGACGCTCCTCGCCGAGGCGGCGGACCTCCCCGACCTCGCGGGCCGCATGTTCGACCATGTGTGGGAGCACCCGGAGTTCCTGCGCCTGCTCACGTGGGCGCGCCTGGAGGGAGCCGGCGTCTGGGAGGAGGCCGGCGAGCAGCTCGGCGGGGTCCCCGCCCCCGAGGCCCGGGTCCTCGAGTGGCAGCGCACCGGCGTCGTCGACGCGAGCTGGTCCGCCGACGACCTCTTCATCGCCCTCCTCGGCCTCTGCGAGATCTGGCACCTCACCCCCTTCGCCTCCCGAGGCGGGGAGGAGACGCGCGACCGCCGCCGCGCCTTCGTCGTGCACGTCGCGCAGCTGGTGGGCGCACCGCGCTGAGGCCGACCCCTCCCCCGGCAACGGAAGCGACGTCGGCATCGTCCGATCCGGACGCGGTGGACGGGGCGGCTCATCCCTCCGAGCCGGAACCCGACGGATCGGAGGGGACTGGGAGGTCCCGCGGATCCGGCTTCGGGACGACCCCTTCATCACCCGGAAGGACCGCGCCCGCCGCGCGCTGAGCCTCGTCCTCGAGGAGGAGTGATTCGAAATCGCCAGGCGCACACGGCATCTCCGCCCCGATCATGTACATCTCCTCGACAGCGCCGGTGACGAAGCTCGCCCGCAGCACCGGTCCGCCCTGCCCGTAGACCGTCGGGCGCGGAGTCGAATCGGTCACTCTCACCGTCATCCCCAGCGACTCCCAGTAGTCCGCGACCTTCCGCGCATCCCCCTCGACATCGGTGCCCGCCGGAGCCCACCAGTCGTAGCTGTAGCTCGCACCGCTCACCCGGTCGCCGGGGCCGCACACATCGGGCCTGGCCGCGCCGCTCCGCGGCCACCACCCCTCCACATCGAGCCGCCCCGCGGAGTCCCGCACGAACTCCACCACCCGGTCCCGACCCTCCCGAGGACTCATCGTGCTCACCGGTCTCGTCTCCTTCCCAGTTGCACAAGCGGTCATCGACATCACGAGCAGAGCGGCGAGGGTCAGCGAGACGCCCGTCCGCTGAGGAGAGCCTCTACCCGCCATGGGAGGCTCCCACGACCGCCTTCTGGAAGGCGGTCGGTCCGAGCGGCCGGTTCTCGGTCAGCAGGTCGAGTCGCCGGGAGACGGCCCACGCCGCGTTCTGCAGGGACTCGGTGTTCTTGTCGAGGTACCCCGCGAGATCGCCGTCGTCGCTCTTCAGCGCAGCGTGATCCGTCACGATCCTCCCGGCGTCGCCTCCGGTCTCGACACCGAAGACGCGCGCGCCGAAGTCCTCGTCAGCGGGATCCGTGTGGTGGTTCCAGCTGAAGGCGCGGCCCATCCACGCGGCCTCGTCGCCGCTCTCGGTCTCGCCGAGGTACTTGTCCCGCGCCTGCCCCGCGAAGACGGATTCCGCGTGCAGGTCGCTCGCCTCGTCGACGCTGTCCGGGAGGCCGGCCGAGCCCAGCGTCACGACGACCCCGAGCTCGACGTCCGAGCGCGAGGCGGCGACGGCCATGACGGTGCTGCCGTAGGAGTGGGCGACGACGTTCGGCTTCGGCAGGTCGTCGCCCCTGACCGCGGAGAGCCCCTTGACAGCCGAGGCGAGTGCGGCGCCGCCGGCGACCGCCTGGTTCGAGGTGAGGACGTCCATGCCGTTCCCGCCGAGCCGCGCCATCGGCGGGGTCTCGTAGCCGATCCAGGAGACGACGGCGCTGCCGGGCGGGAGGAGCGACTGCAGATTCTGCGACGCCTTCGTCCATCGGGTCATGCTCTCCGTCGTCTGTCCCATCCCGGGGACGGCGTAGGTGACGTTCGTGGCGGTGTCGGGATCGCCGATCGAGACGGCGGCGAGCGGAGGCTCGTCGGCGGTCAGGGAGATGAGGAAGCGCGGGTCCTGACCGAGACCGCGCCGGAGCGATGCCCGCACGTCCCTCAGCGCCACCAGCTGCGACTCCACCGCCGCGAGTCGCTCCCCGTCGGCCGCCTTCCCGCGCAGGCCCGCCGCCTCGCTCCTCAGCGCCACGATCCGCGCCCTCAGCGCCCTCTCGTTCGCCCTCACCCGGGCGCGGTAGGGAACACCCTCCAGATTTCCGATCACCCCGGGCAGACCGGCGACCAGCGCCTCCTGCTGCGGCGAGAAGCGCGCGCCGTCCGTGGAGTCGAGGCTCCGCCACCAGTCGTTCACGAGGGTCGGAGCCAGTCGCCCGAGGCGCGCCGCGAGGTCGGGCGACGCCGCCAGGACTGTCGCGAGATCGTCGGACGAGAGCGCCGCGAGGGAGTCGAGCAGGCTCCGGCCGCCCCGGGGCCGCGCCAGGGTGCCGACGGCGTCGAGGACCGGAACGGAGAGCGCCGCTCCCCCCGCGGCGGTGAAGGCCAGGGAGATCTGCTCGACCCAGGTCGCGTCGGCCGCACCGATCGACAGCAGCTCGCGGAAGCCCCGGAGCACCGAGAAGGACTCGACCGGCGCCCACGAGCAGCGGTTGCCGAAGGCTCCCCAGGCGGCCATCAGATCCTGGAGCCGGGAGCGCATCGCCTCGTCCGCCTGCCGGGTCTGCGAGACGAAGACGTCGAGGCGCTCGGGGTCGGCGGAGGTCGTGCCTCCCGCGGCGGGGCCGCCCGGGGACGTGCGGGGCACCGACCGGGGGGAGAACAGCGCACGGATCGGCGGAGGCACGACCGGCCGATCGGACGGCGGCCGGTCGACGACCTCCTCGACTCCCGCCGCGAGGGCCGCGACCGAATCGAGGCGGCGCTGCTGCTCGCGCTCGTCCGCCCGCCGCTGCCAGGCCGCGTACTCCTCCCGGCGCCGACGCTCCTCCTCGGCCTTCCGTGCCACGAGCCGAACCGTGTCGGCGAGCTCGTGCAGCTCGGCGCTCAGCCGACCGCGATTCTCCCTGTCGCAGACGCAGACCCGGCGGAACAGCTCGGCGTACGCGCCGCGGAACTCGCCCAGCGCGTACTCGGCAGCGACGGACCTCAGCAGCCCCTGGGAGGCGAGCGCCTCCGCCGCCTCGTCCGAGGCGCGGACCAGCTCCGCCGCTGCTGCGTGGTCGAAAGAGAACAGGGTCATCGCCTCCTGAGTGAGAACATCTCAGGAAATGTAGAACGGCCACGACGCCGTCGGCACCGGGTGGCGCGAGACGGCACGCGGTCAGCGCGCCCGCGCCGCGTACGGCGGCCCGCACGCAGAAGTGGCGCGGACCCCGTCGGTCCGCGCCACTCGTCCAGATCACGCGGGTCACTCCGCCGCGGTCAGCCGCTCCAGGTATCCCGCGAACGCACGCAGGTCCTCCTCGGGCCAGGCGCTCAGCGCCTCCTGCATCCGCTGCCGCTGACGGCCGCCGAGGTCGCGCATCCGCTCGCATCCGGCCGCGCTGAGCGAGAGGAACCGCGCTCGGCCGTCGGCGGGATCGGAGGTCATCTCGACCAGGCCCAGCTCGGCGAGCTGGCGGGCCTGGCGGCTGATCGCGCTGCGGTCGACCCCGAGCCGCTCCGCCGCGGCGCCGGAGTGGACCGGACCGCAGCGCTCGAGGATCCGCAGCAGCCGCAGTCCGAAGGGCGGCAGCGCCGGGTCGATCGACGCCGCCGCGTCCCGGACGGCGAGGCGCACCTGGACGGCGAGCACGGTGATCTGCTCCTCGACCTCGTGCAGCGCCTCGGCCGAGGGCGCGGCGGCGGGCATCAGGAGCGCTCGATCACGTCGACGGAGCCGGTGGGAGCGGCGTGGCGTGCGTGCCCGACCGGCTCCTCCTGCCGCTCGTCGTCGGCGTGGCGGCCGTGTCCGGCGGGAGTGGCCTCGCGACCCTCCCGGGCGTGCGTCGCGTCGTCCGTCCGCCGGGCCTGGCCGACGGGGCGGAGCGCCGCCTGGCCGTCCGAGGCGGCGATGAGGGCGTCCTCCGCGGCCTGCAGCGGAGTGGTCGGCTCCGCCTTGAGCTGCACCGCGTTCTTCGAGCCGAGGCTCACGTTCGGCAGGAGGACGACGGCGATCAGCGTGACCACGGCGAGCGGGATGCTGTAGAGGAACACGTCGCCCACGCCGATCCCGTAGGCGCTCTCGACCACGACGCGCACGGCGTCGGGCAGGGTCGCCGGCTGCGGGATCGTGCCGCTGCCCAGCGCCTGCGCGGCGAGAGCCTGGTCGGCGGGAGCGAGACCCGCGATGCCGGTCTTGATGCGGTCGGCGATCACGGTGCCGAGCATCGAGCCCAGGACCGAGACTCCGACGGTGCCGCCGAGGCTGCGGAAGAACGTGACCGCGCTGGTCGCGACGCCGAGGTTCTTCACCTCGATCGAGTTCTGCACCACCAGGACGAGGTTCTGCATCAGCATGCCCAGGCCGGCGCCGAGGACGGCCATGTAGATCCCGACGAGGACCAGGTCCGTGTCGTAGCGGAGGGTGCTGAGGAGGGAGGTTCCGATCACGGCGAGCACGCCGCCGCTGATCATGATCGCCTTCCACTTGCCGGTGCGGGAGATGATCCCGCCGAAGATCGTCGACGCGATCAGCAGGCCGGCCATCATCGGGATGGTGAGCAGGCCCGACTGGGTCGGCGTGGCTCCGCGGGCCAGCTGCATGTACTGCGCGAGGAAGACGGCGACGCCGAACATCGAGACGCCGACCGAGATGCTCGCCACGACGGCGAGGCTGAAGGTGCGGTTCTTGAACATCCCCATCGGGATGATCGGCTCGGCCACGGTGAGCTCGGTGATCACGGCGGCGATCAGCAGCACGACGGCACCGCCGACCATGACCGCGGTCTCCCACGAGGCCCAGTCGAAGTTCTTGCCGGCGAGGGAGACCCAGATCAGCAGGAGCGAGACTCCGCCCGCGATGAGCACGGCGCCGAGGTAGTCGATCCGCACCTTGCGCTTCGGGTGCGCGGGGAGGCGGAGGGTCATCTGGAGGAGGACGATCGCGACGATCGCGACGGGCATCGCGATGAAGAAGTTCCAGCGCCAGCCGAACGCGTCGGTCACGACGCCGCCCAGGAGCGGGCCGCCGACGGTGCCGATCGCCATCACGCCGCCGAAGAGGCCGGCGTACTTGCCGCGCTCACGGGGGCTGATGATGTCGGCCATGATGATCTGGCTCAGCGCGGCGAGTCCGCCGGCGCCCAGGCCCTGGAACACGCGGAAGACGATCAGCATGTTCGTGTCCTGCGAGAAGCCGGCCAGAGCGGAGCCGATGACGAACAGCCCGAGGGCGAGCTGGATCAGCAGCTTGCGGTTGAACAGGTCGGCGAACTTGCCCCAGAGCGGGGTGGAGACCGTGGTCGCGAGCAGGGTCGCGGTGACGACCCAGGTGTAGGCGTTCTGGTCGCCCTTGAGGTCGGAGATGATCCGGGGCAGCGAGGTCGACACGACCGTGCCCGCGAGGATCGAGACGAACATGCCCAGCAGCAGGCCGCTGAGCGATTCGAGCACCTGGCGGTGCGACATGGCGCCGTCCGGCCCGGCGGGGGCGTGCGGCGCGGTGGTTCCGCGCGATGCGGCGCGGTGTTCGGGGTGTGACATGGGCTCCTCTTCAGCACGGCGGAGGTTCTAGTTGACTGCGATCAACTATTGACCGAGAGCAACTATATAGCCGGGCGTCACGAATCTCCAGTGGCACTCTGCTGCCGTCCAGGCGCCGCTCCGGCCGCGCCTATCCTCGGAGCATGGACAACATCGATCGGAAGATCCTCGATCTGCTGCGCCAGAACTCCCGCGCGGGCTACGGCGACATCGGCGGCGTGGTCGGGCTCTCCGCCTCCGCGGTGAAGCGCCGCGTCGACCGCCTCGTGGCCGACGGCGTGATCCGCGGCTTCACGATCAAGGTCGACCCCGCGGTCGACGGCATGGCCACCGAGGCCTACGTCGAGCTCTTCTGCCGCGGCACCGTCGCTCCGGACGAGCTCCGCCGCATCCTCTCCGCGGTCCCCGAGGTCGTCGACGCGGGCACGGTCACCGGCTCCGCCGACGCGATCGTCCACATCCGCTCGCGCGACATCCCCAGCCTCGAGCTCGCCCTCGAGAAGGTCCGCATCGCGCCCAA
This sequence comes from Rathayibacter sp. AY1B7, assembly GCF_002932735.1. NCBI lineage: Bacteria > Bacillati > Actinomycetota > Actinomycetes > Micrococcales > Microbacteriaceae > Rathayibacter > Rathayibacter sp. AY1B7. Next base: position 114,481 of record NZ_PSWK01000002.1, on the reverse strand, counting down.
CGTCGACCACACGCGCTCCGCGATCGTCCTCTCCCGCCTCATCCAGCGCAGCGAGGCCTGACGGATCGCGCCACCTCCTCGACGCGCGTCGCGACCGCCTGGTACTCCATACCTGTATGGTGAATCCAGGAGGGCGAGCATGAGCGACAGGGAACAGGCCGGTACGGCGGCACGACGCAGACGGCGCATCTGGCTGATGCTGCCGGCTCTGTTCGTCGGCGTCCTGGCCGGGCACCTCGTCGCGACCGCGGTGGGCGCCGAGGATCCGTGGGACGTCGTGGTCACCGCCGCCGTCGCGGCAGCGGTGGCGTCCGTCGTCCTCGCCCTCGTCGACCGGCGGCGCTGAGCCCTCCCTCCTGGATCGGAATCCGAGGGAGGGAACGACGATGGAACGACAGAGGACGAGCACGGCACTGGTCGCGGCGGCGGCCGCTCTGCTGGCGGTGCCGCTGTTCACAGCGCAGGCCGCGCACGCCGAGCCGGCGAGGCAGGAGACGAGCAGCCGGGTGCACCTCGAGGCACGGGGCGGATCGGCGTCGACGGTGACCTTCGACGTCACCGACGACACGCGGATCGTCGAGCTGGCGGGCGGCGGGGTCGGCTTCACGGACGGCGCCGAGACGTCCGACGCACTCCCGGAGAGGATCGACGTCGGACGCGGCCGCACCGTGTCGGGCCACTGGTCGATCGACGACTCCGACACGCTCACCTTCCACTTCGCCCCGGACTCGGCGTCCCGCTCGGCGGTGGGCGGCCTGCACCTGAACAGCGACTGGAGCTCGCCCGAATGGGGCCACTGCGTCGCCGGGAGCGGCGTCAGCGGTGCCGCGACCGGCGGGGTGATCGGTGCGATCTCCGGTCCCGGCGCGATCGCCTCCGCGACCGGCGGGCTGCTCGCGGGGATCATCGGCGGAGCGATCACCTGCTGAGCGCCGCCTCCTGAACGACCCGGATCAGGCGGGCGCGTCCGCTGCGGTGTGGACGCGCTCGCCGCCGATCCAGGTGCCCAGCACCCGGGTGTCCCCGATCGCCCGGGGGTCGCCGGCGAAGGGGTCCCGGTCCAGCAGGGCGAAGTCCGCCGCGAGTCCCACGGCGATCGAGCCCGACTCGCCCTCCAGGCCGTTCACCCACGCCGAGCCGGCCGTGGAGGCGGAGAGGGCGGTGGCGAGGTCGAGGCGCTGCCCCGGGAGGAACACCTCCTCGCTCCACCCCGGCTCGCGCTCGGACGGCGCCGAGAGCCGGTTCACCGCGACGTGGATCGCGGCGAGCGGGTCGGCCGTCGACACCGGCCAGTCGCTCCCCGCGGCGAGCACCGCGCCCGAGCGGAGCAGGTCGCCGAACGGGTACTGCCACGAGCCGCGCCGCTCACCGAGGAACGGCAGCGTCAACTCCACCATCTGCGGCTCCAGCGAGGCCCACAGCATCTGCAGGTTGGCCGCGACGTCGAGCGCACGGAAGCGCGGCAGGTCGTCCGGATGCACGACCTGCAGGTGGGCGAGGTGGTGGCGGTTGCCGCGGCGCCCGTTCGCCTCGATCGCCCGCTCGACGGCGTCCAGGCACTCGCGCACGGCGCGATCGCCGATCGCGTGGAAGTGCACCTGGAACCCGGCCGCGTCCAGGAGCGGCACGGCCTCGCTCAGGAGGCGCGGGTCGACCATCGAGAGGCCGTCGCCGTGACCGTGGCCGCCGTGCCCGTCGAGGTAGGGCTCGAGCATCGCCGCCGTGAAGTTCTCGGCGACCCCGTCCTGCATGATCTTGACGGTCGTCGGCGCGAAGCGGTCGGCGGCGAGCGCCGCGCGCCGCTCGACGAGCTCCGGGATCTGCTCGACGCCGCGGCCCCGGTCCCACCACAGCGCACCGCGGACGCGCCCGGTCAGCTCGCCGCTCAGCGCCGCGCGGCGGTACACCGGACCGGGGTCGCCCACATCGCCGTAGGAGCCGATGATCGCGTCCTGCCACGCCGTCACTCCGAACGAGTGCAGGGTCTCCTGCCCGAGGAGCAGCGCGCGGTGGAGCTCGTCCGCGCTGGCGGGCGGGAGATGGCGGCGGACCGCGTCCATCGCCCCCTCGTGCAGGGTGCCGGAGGGGGTGCCGTCGGCCAGGCGCTCGATGCGGCCGTCGGCGGGGTCCGGCGTCGTGCGGTCGATCCCCGCGAGGCGCAGTGCGGCGGAGTTGACCCAGGCGCCGTGCCCGTCGGCGTTGGTGAGGAAGGCGGGCCGGTCAGGGACGACCGTGTCGAGCTCGCGGGCGGTCGGGGTTCCTCCGGGGAAGTCGGGCAGGTTCCAGCCGCCGCCGAGGATCCACTCCGCTCCGCTCTCCCGAGCCGCGTACCCGGCGACCGTCGCCAGGTGCTCGGCGGGCGATCCACCCGCTCCGAGCCAGCAGCGCAGCAGCGCGGCGCCGCCCCAGACCGGGTGCACGTGGGCGTCCTGGAAGCCGGGGACGAGCATCCGGCCCTCGAGGTCGACCACCTCGGTGCGCGGCCCGATCAGGTCGGAGGCGTCGGCGCCGACCGCGACGATCCGCCCTCCGACGACAGCGACGCCGTGCGCTCGGGAGCGCACGGCGTCGGCGGTGAAGACGGCGCCGCCGGTCAGGACGAGATCGGCGGCGCGCACGGGTTCAGAAGCCCGCGGGAGCGAAGGCCTGCGTCATCTGGGAGAAGAGCGACACCGTCCAGCCGATCGCGATGAGGAACGACACGACCACGACGCCGAGGAAGACCCAGAGCGGGAGGAGGCCGCCGCCGGTCACGCGCTTCACGACCACGCTGCGGCCGATCACGTAGACGTAGGGAGCGGCGAGGAAGGCCCACGCCCAGTGGAACGGACGCTGCAGGCCGGCTCGCTTCAGCTGGCGCCAGTCGAGGAAGGCGAAGACGACCTCCGCCGCGTAGATCAGGAAGCCGACGACCTGGAGCACGCCGAGGCCGACGAGGTAGGCCGTCGACATCCCCATCGAGGAGCTCGGCCCGTAGGTCGAGGCCATCGACGAGTCGACGATCGCGCTCGGCGGGAGGAGGAAGATCGACAGCGCCGAGAGCAGCGGCAGGAGGACCACCACCCAGATCCACGGGGTGGACGTGACGATGCTCGTGTCACGCTGCTGCACGGGTGCTCCGGGAGCCGCGGAGTAGGCCGGGTACTGCGGCTGCTGCTGGTTGTAGGGCTGCTGCGGCTGCTGGCCGTAGGGCTGCTGGCCGTACCCCTGCTGGCCGTACTGCTGGGGAGCCTGCTGGCCGTAGCCCTGCTGCGGCTGCTGCTGGCCGGAGGGCTGCTGCGGCTGCGGCTGCTGACCGGCGCCCTGCTGGCCGTAGCCCTGCTGCCCGTAGCTCTGCTGCGGGTCGGCGGACGACGGCTGCTGCGGATACCGACCCGAGGCCGACTGCCCGTAGCTCGTCGCCGCTCCGCTCGACGTCTCCCCGTAGGCGGGACGCTCGGCGAGCGGCGCGGGCGGAGTCGGTGCGGTCGGCGGAACGGGAGTCACGGCGGCCTGCGCCGACCCGCTCTCGGCCGGGGCGGTGGGAGTGGCCGCCGGCGCGTCGCGGAGCGACTCCGTCCAGCCGGTCCCGTCCCACCAGCGCTGACGGGACGAGCCCGCCGGGTCCGGGTACCACCCGGCGCGGGGTCCGGAGGCCTCGCCGCCCGTGCTCGCGCCCTGGTCCGTGCCGGTTCCGTTGTCGTCCGTCATGGCGTCCTCCACTCCCCTCCGGGCGTCTGCCCGCGATCTCGGACCACCGTAGCGCCGCGACACGATGCATGGCCTGAGGGCGGGCTGATCGCGCGCTGTCCGAGCGCTGTCCGCTCCGGCAGACGCCGGAGGCCGCCGACCGCCAGGATGGACGCATGCCCCACCTCCTGCGAGCCCGCGCCGCCCTCTTCGACATGGACGGGACGCTCGTCGACTCGACGGCCGTCGTCGAGACCATCTGGGGCGCCTTCGCCGAGCGCTTCGCTCTCGACCACGACGCGGTGCTCGGCGCCGTTCACGGTGTCCGCGCCGCCGACAGCGTCCGCCGCTTCGCTCCGGCCGGCAGCGACGTCGACGCGATCGTCGCGGAGCTCGACGCGTACGAGCTCGAGCACACCGAGGGCACCGTCGAGATCTCCGGCGCGACGGCGTTCCTCGCCTCACTCCCCCGCGAGCGCGTCGCCCTGGTCACGTCCGCGAGCCCGGCACTGGCGGCCGCCCGTCTGGCCGCGGCGGGCGTCCCCTCCCCCGACACCGTCGTCACCGCGCACGACGTCGCGAACGGCAAGCCTGCTCCCGACGGCTACCTCGCCGCCGCGGCCCTGCTCGGCGTCTCCCCCGAGGACGCGCTGGTGTTCGAGGACGCCGAGGCCGGCATCCGGGCGGGTCTGGACGCCGGCATGCGCGTGATCGTCGTCGGGAGCCACGAGAGCGCGAGCACCCGGGGTCTGCCCCGGATCGCGCACTACTCCGACGCACGCGCCGTGCTCGAGGGCGACGAGCTCGTCGTCACCCTCGGCGGGCCTCAGTAGCGGATCGCGTCGATCACCTTCACCCGCACGGCGACGATCGCCGGCACCAGGCCCGCGAGCGCGCCGACGAGGGTCGCCGCCCCGAGCCCGAGCAGCGCCGCCTCGGCCGGGAAAGGCGGGATGTCGGCGATCCCGTTGTCCTGCACGAAGGCCACGGTCCACGGGTTCGTGACGAGGATGACCGCGATCGTCACGCCGACCACTCCGGCGACCACGGTCGCCACGACGCTCTCCATCATGATCGAGAAGAAGATGCGGCCGGAGGAGGCGCCGAAGCTGCGTCGGATGCCGATCTCGCGGATCCGCTGCCGGACGGTGACCAGGGCGATGTTGAGCAGTCCGAGCGCGCCGAGCGCCAGCACCAGGCCCGCCACGCCGCCGATCACCCAGGTCAGCACGCCGAAGGGGTCGGAGTCGTAGACCAGGTAGTCCTGCCGGTCGACCGACACCTCGAAGTCGGATCCCAGGGCGCCGGCCACGTCGCGCTCCACCGCCGCGGCGAGGGGCTCGGCCAGGTCGAGCGGCACCCACATCTCGTAGTTCGGCACGCCCTGCCCGCCGTACTGCGGGTCGGCGTCGCGGGCGACCGCCGGGTAGGCGTCCGCGAGCATCATCATCGACGGATCCGTCTCGAACTGCGAGGAGGGAGTCACGCCGACCACCACGCCCGTGACGTCGCGCTCGGAGCCGAGCAGGGTGACCACCGGGTGGGTGCGCAGATCCGGGCTCCCGATCCGCTCCCAGAAGCGCTCGTTGACGACGAGGGCGGGAGCGAGGCGCTGGGAGTCGCGGGCGGTGAACCAGGAGCCGTCCACGATCTTCAGCCGGTGCATCTCGGCGAAGGGCTGGTCGACCGCCTGCACCGCGACGTCGACGGCGCCGTCGGCGAACTGGACGCGCGCGCTGCCGTAGGTCGAGCGGCTCGCGTAGGTGATGGAGTACCGCTCCAGCGCACCGGTCCACGCGGCCTGGAGTGCGTCGGCATCCACCTCGGCGGTGCCGGTGCCGGAGGGGTAGGCGGAGAGGAAGAGGCTCGCCGGGCGCCCGCTGGAGCGCTCGGCCTGCTCGATGCTGGCCTGGCGGGCGATGCCACCGGCGGCGACGACCGCGGTCAGGGCGGCGACGGCCACCGCGACTCCGATCAGCGAGAGCAGCACGCGGCCGCGGTGGATCCGCAGCTCGGTCCACGCCTCGACGATCGCGCCGGCGATCCCGACGAGCGCGCGCATCAGAGGACCACCCCCTCGGCGACGGGGCCCGCATCCGCGGTCGAGCCCAGGCGGCCGTGGTCGAGCCGGTAGTGGCGCTCGGCCCGCGCCGCGATGGCCGGGTCGTGGGTGATGGTGACCAGCGCGGAGCCGGACTCGCGGGCGATCTCGTCGAGCAGGCCCATCACGCTCTCGCCGGTGTCGGTGTCGAGGGCGCCCGTCGGCTCGTCGGCGAGGATCAGCCGCGGTCGGCGCACCAGGGCGCGGGCGATCGCGATCCGCTGCTGCTCGCCGCCGGACATGCGCCCGGGCATCGAGTCCACGCGGTGCCCGAGGCCGACCCGCTCCAGCATCTCGGCCGCGAGGTCGCGGCGGCGCCAGAACTCCGATCCGGTCGCGTAGAGCAGCGGCGTCATCACGTTCTCGCGGGCGGTCCGCCCCTCCAGCAGGTTGAACTGCTGGAAGATGAAGCCGATGCTGCCGCCGCGGATGCGCGCGCGGGCCCGCGAGGACAGGGTCTCGGTGGGAGCACCCTCGAGCAGCATCCGCCCCTCGGTGGGCTCGTCGATGAGTCCGAGGATGTTGAGCAGCGTCGACTTGCCGGAACCGCTGCGGCCCACGACCGAGACGTGGTCGCCCTCGCCCACCTCGAGATCGACTCCGTCGAGGATCGTCAGCGGCGGCGCGTCGGGCAGCGGGACGACCTTGCGGATACCCTCGAGCCGGAGGATCGTCACGAGCAGAAGACCGAGCCGTCGGGCTGCGCGATGCAGTCGCCGCCCAGCTGGACGTCGGGAGCAGCCTCCTCCGCGCCCGGCACGAACTGCAGGAGCTCGGCGCCCTCCTCCACTCCGCCGGTGATCTCGACGGAGCTGCCGTCGGTGAGTCCCAGCGTCACCGGGACCTCCTCGGTGCTGCCGTCGTCCGCCCGGCGGAACACGACGCCGGACTGGGCGGTGCCCTCGACCGCGGTGGTCGGCACCACGAGGACGTCCTCCGCCTTGCCTCCCGCGAGCGTCACCGAGGCGGCGAGCCCGGGGAACACGGTGACCTCCGTCGGCACCTGGCAGGTGAAGCTCGTGCCGGAGCCGCCGGTGGAGGTTCCACCGCCGCCGTCCGTCGCTCCGCCGGTCGTGCCGCCCTCGCCGGCTCCGGCGAGAGGGGTGCTGATGGTGAGGTCGGTGCAGGTGAAGCCCGCGGGCCCGCCGGTGATGGCGACCTGCGCCTCCGTCGGCCGGTTCTGGATGCGGTAGAGCTGCTGCGCGTCGATCGTGCCGGTGACGGCGTAGCTCGGCGGCGCGACCTGTCCGGTCACCTCGCCGACCGTGACGGCCTGGTCGTGGATGACGCCGAGGGCGCTGAGGGTGCCGCCGGTCGCGGCGTAGACCCGCTCGAAGCGCACGGAGGGCTCCTGCTGGGTGAGGGTGACGGCGCCGTCCGGGCCGGTCGTCTCGACCGGGTCGCGCGGAGTCTCGACGCGGATGTCGTAGATGAGATCGCCCGACGCGACGGCCGCGCCCTGCTGCACGTAGACGTCGTCGACCGTTCCGGCCGCCGTCGCCTTCAGCGGCACGGCGGGGTCGGCGGCGACGGTGCCCTGGAGGGTGAGGTCGTTGGTGACCGTGCCGCGGGCGACCGTGACGGTCGGCTCGGTGATCTCACCGGTCGGCTGCGTCGGATCGGCCTCGGCCGCGCCGTCCGGGAAAAACGCGATCTTCACCAGGGCGATGCTCGCCGCTCCGATGATGACCATCCACACGATCGGGAACACCCAACGCCGAACCGCACCCATCAAGTCCCCCGACTCCGCTTCCAGGGCGCTCCGCCGTGGGGCGCCGGAGGCAGCCTATCCGGCGGGGAGGTCGCGTCACGGACCGTGGCGCGCCCGTCAGCCGGCGAGCGCCGCGACGATCGAGGCGACGCGGCGCGCCCTCGTCTCGGCGGCCTTCGCGCCCTCGACCGACGTGACGTGGGCCTTCCGCGCGCTGGGCGAGAGCGCGGCGAAGCGCTCCACAGCGCCCGCCGAGGCCAGCGCGGACGCCAGGTCCTCCGGCACGACGACCTCGCGCGGCGCGGTGTCGAGCTCGATCACGACGTCGATCGCGTCACCGCCGGCGAGCTGCGTCTCGCGGCGCTTCTCGGCCGAGAACGGGATGAGCGCGCGTCCGCCCATCGCTCCGACCGTGCTGGTGAAGCGGTAGCCGTTCACCGTCACCGCGACGGCGGGACGCTTGCCGCCGCCGAGTGCCTCGAGGACCTCGGACGGCACCTCGATGCCGGTGTTGTTGCCGATCTGGAAGAGCGTCGTGGTGAACTGCACGAGGCGATGATGGCACGGACTCCCGCGTGTCGCGCGGCCGATCGCCGGACTGACGCGGAGGGCCGTCGACTCGATCCTCGTCGACCTCCCGTTCACGGATCCGGAGCGCTCGAGGGCGTTCTCCACGGCGCTCGGCCGGAGCCTGAATCCTCTGTTCAGGCCTGAGTCCTCTGTTCAGCGACGACGCCGCCTGCTCCGTCGCCTCCGAGAACGTGTCCGCGATGGTCGTCCCGCACCCCTCCTTCTCGACCTCCAGGTCGAAGGGGATCATCGACGCGCGCTCCCGGGTGCAGGGCCTCTTCGCGGTGAGCGTCGGCAGCCGGGAGGAGGTCGGCGAGGTGCTCGGGAACGAACCGGCCTCCGGCGGCGCCGAGCCGGTCGCGGTGCAGGACCTCGGCTCCATGCGGGCGCGGCCTCGAGGACCCTGACGGGCACGTCCGGGAGTCCCTGTACATGAATTCGGCCGCGGCCGAGGCCGGTCCGCCCCGGGAGCGAGGGGTCGGTGCGCTCAGCAGGAGCGGGTGTCGGGGTCTCCGAGCGAGGAGCGCACGGCGTCGACCGTCATCCTGCCCTCGGGGTCGAGCCGGGCGAGCATGCGCGACATGATGTCGGCCAGCTGCGGGATCTGCTCGGCGTCGAGCGGATCGATGACGTCGGCCAGCACGGTCGCGACGTGACCGGGCGCCGTGTCGACGATCTTCTGGAGGCCGGCGTCGGTGAGCACCGCGTTCGTGGCGCGGCCGTCGGAGGCGCAGGGGCGGCGCTCGAGGTAGCCGCGGGCGACGAGGCGGGTCACCACGTGCGAGAGGCGGGGCAGGGTCGCGTTGGTGCGGGCGGCGAGCGTGGTCATCCGGAGGGCGCGGTCGGGCGCCTCGGACAGCATCGCCAGCGTCAGGTACTCGAAGTGCGTGAGTCCCGCGTCGCGCTGCAGCTGCGTGTCGAGGGCGCCCGGCAGCAGTTCCACGACCGCGATGAAGCGCAGCCAGGCGTCGAGCTGATCGGGCGTCAGCCAACGTGTCTCGGGCGCACTCATCCCCCCACCCTACCCACTACTTGCCGCGACAAGTAAGTCCCCCCGCGCCTCGTCGAGCCGCGTCCCGGGGCTCCGTCGGGAGGCCGACCCGCGCCAGCCTGATCTCACCATCCCCGCGAGCACCGCCCCCGAGGCGAACCAGCGATCCGCGTACCAGCGGATCGCTGCAGCCGTACGCACCCCGCCCTGCAGAACGCACCCCGTCGAGAAGCCGACCGCGCCACGCCCGTTCACACCATCCCCGCGAGCACCGCCCCCGAGGCGAACCAGCGATCCGCGTACCAGCGGATCGCTGCAGCCGAACGCCCCCCGCTCCTCAGAACGCACCCCGTCGAGAAGCCGACCGCGCCACACTCGATCCACACCATCCCCGCGAGCACCGCCCCCGAGGCGAACCAGCGATCCGCGTACCAGCGGATCGCTGTAGCCGAACGCCCCCCGCTCCTCAGAACGCACCCCGTCGAGAAGCCGACCGCGCCACGCCCGTCAGGGACGGGCGTGGAATCCAACTCACAGCACGTCGTCGCTCAGATCGATCGGGTTGCCGAAGCGGTGGTTCGTGATCGAGATCGCCTGCTCGCGGAGGAAGGGCAGCAGTTCGACGCGGCCGGCGGGGGTGACCGGGTCGGCGTAGACGGCGGTGTCGAGGGCGCCGCCGAGGGCTTCGGCGAGGGCGGTCGCGAGGGGGACGCGGGATCCGTCGGCGCGGGTGAGCGGGACCGGCTTGCCTGTGCTGCCGCGGGTCATGCCGGCGACGACGTCGGTGAAGGAGCCGGTCGAGTCGGACGATCGGCGGACGACGGCCTGCTGTCCGTGGGACGGACTGCCGGGGGCCTGCGGGCCCGCGTAACCGTCGACGCGGTCGGAGACGATGTCGCCGATGATGCGGATGCGCGGCGCCGTGATGCGGCCGGCCGCGGCGCGCTCGAGCCACTGGGCGTCGGTCTCGACGACGATGCGCGGGACGAGGCCCGCCATCTCGGCGAGCTCGTCGCCGCCGAGCATCTCCTGGACCCGCGGCGGGAGCGGGAGGGACGTGGAGATGTCCATCCGGGAGCGGGTCAGCAGACCGGCGGCGATGACGCGGAGGAGCTCTCCGAGGTCGCCGCCGTCGGCCAGGCGCAGCGCGATCGGCACGCGGAGGTAGCGGAACAGGTTGCGCTCGACGCCGACCTTCGAGATGTCGGTGACGACTCCGAACTCGGTCGCCCAGGCGAGCTGGTCGGAGAGTGCGGAGCGGCGGAGCAGGTCGAACTGCTCGAACCGGAGCGAGGACTGGGCCGCCTCGATGAACTGGCGCGCGCGGTCGTCGAGGCCGCGCAGGTGCAGTGTCGAGGAGGAGCGCGCGGGCGAGGGCTTCCAGGAGCCGAGGCCGATGAGGTGGTTGGGTCCGCCCGCCTTCGCGCCGCCGCCGACGGACGAGCGCTTCCAGCCGCCGAAGGGCTGGCGCCGGACGATGGCTCCGGTGATGCCCCGGTTGACGTAGAGGTTGCCCGCCTCGACCGAGTCGATCCAGAGGGCGAGCTCGTCGGCGTGCAGGGAGTGGAGCCCGGCAGTGAGCCCGTACTCGGTGCCGTTCTGCATCCGGATGGCGTCCTCGAGGGTCGCCGCGTGCATGATCCCGAGCACCGGGCCGAAGAACTCGGTGAGGTGGACGTAGCTGTCCTCGGTGACGCCCTCGCGGATCCCGGGCGACCAGAGCGTGCCGCTCTCGTCGAGGCGCTGCGGCTCGACGAGCCACGACTCGCCTCCGCCCAGCGTGGTGAGCGCGTGCAGGAGCTTGCCGGTGGGCTCCTCGATGAGCGGCCCCATCACCGCCGACGGGTCGTCGGGGCGACCGACGCGCAGCGACGTGACGGCGTCGACCAGCTGGGCGCGGAAGCGCTTGGAGCGGGCGACCGAGCCGACCAGGATCACCAGGGAGGCGGCGGAGCACTTCTGGCCCGCGTGCCCGAAGGCGCTGCGGACGATGTCGGCGACGGCGAGGTCGTAGTCGGCGTGGGGAGTGACGATGATCGCGTTCTTGCCGCTGGTCTCGGCCTGCAGTGCGAGGCCGGGCCGCCAGGAGCGGAAGAGGCGGGCGGTCTCGTAGGAGCCGGTGAGCAGCACGCGGTCCACGAGGGGGTCGGTGATCAGCGCCCGTCCCAGCTCCTCCTCGTCGAGGTCGACCAGGGCGAGGAGCTCCTGCGGGACGCCCGCGTCCCAGAGCGCCTCGACGAGCACAGCGGCCGAGCGGCGGGCCTGGGGCGCCGGCTTCACCACGACTCCGGAGCCGGCGGCGAGCGCCGCGAGGATCGATCCGGCCGGGATGGCGACCGGGAAGTTCCACGGCGGAGCGACGACGGTGACCCGAGCGGGGACGAAGGTGGCCCCGGTGACGGCGTCGAGCTCGCGGGCGCGGGTGGCGTAGTAGTGGGCGAAGTCGATGGCCTCGGAGACCTCGGGGTCGGCCTCGGCGATCGTCTTGCCGGTCTCGGAGGCCATCACCTCGATCAGGCGGTCGCGGTTCGCGGCGAGGACGAGGCCGGCGCGGTCGAGCACGGCCGCTCGGTCGTAGCCCAGGCGCTCGCCCCAGCGCTCCGCGCGGCGGGACACCGCGCGCAGCACCTCCTGGAGCTCCGCCTCGGTGCTCACGCGCGCGGCGTCGGCCGTGCCCGCTCCGATGGTCGAGCCGGCGATGCGCTCGGTGATCAGGCGCGCCCAGCGGCGGTTGCCGGGGAGGGCGGGGTCGGTGTCGGGCTCGTTGTGGAAGCCCGCGGTCGCGGCGGCCGCACCGGAGCCGCGGCTGAGGCCGAGGACGGCCTGCGTCAGGCCCGCGGCGGCCGGGTCCTGCGCCCGCTCGCCGGCGCGGGCGTGCTCCTGCACGAGGCGGCGGCCGGAGCCGGAGGACCACTCCCGCAGGCGGTCCTGCGTGCGGTTCGGCGGCGGGACGGAGTCGTCGAGGGCCTCGAGCGAGGCGCGGAAGCGGCCGAGCTCCCGCTGCAGCACCTCCTCGTCGTCGAGGCGGAACGCGGCCGACAGGAAGTTCTCGGGGCTGCTGTCCTCCTCGAGCCGGCGGATGAGGTACGAGATGGCCACGTCGAACTCGTGCGGGTGCACGACGGGCGTGTAGAGGAGGAGGCGTCCCACGTCCTCGCGGACGGCGCGCGCCTGCCCGGTCGCCATCCCGAGCAGCATCTCGATCTCGACCGCGCCGGTCACCCCGCGCTCGGTCGCCGTGAGCCACGCCCAGGCGAGGTCGAAGAGGTTGTGCCCGGCGACGCCCACGCGCACCGCGTCGACGCGCTCCGGCCGCAGCGCCCGGTCGAGCAGGCGCTTGTAGTTCGTGTCGGCCTCCACCTTGCTGCCGACGGTCGCGAGCGGCCAGTCGTGCAGGGCCGCGTCGACCCGCTCCATCGCGAGGTTCGCGCCCTTCACGACGCGCACCTTGATCGGGGCTCCGCCGCGGGCCCGGCGCTCCTGCGCCCACTCGGTCAGCTCGTCGAGCACGCGGACGGAGTCGGGCAGGTAGGCCTGCAGGACGATGCCCGCCTCGAGGTCGAGCATGCCCGGCTGCTCGAGGAGGCGCCGGAACACGGCGACCGTCAGGTCGAGGTCGCGGTACTCCTCCATGTCGAGGTTGATGAAGGTGGGGTCGGCTCCGGACGCGGCGGCCTGGTAGAGCGGGGTGAGACGCTCCACGACGCGGTCGACCTCCTCCTCGAAGGCCCACATCGACAGCTGGCTGACGACGCTCGAGACCTTGACGCTGACGTAGTCGACGTCCGGCCGCTCGAGCAGGCGGAGGGTCCCCTCGAGGCGGCGGCGGGCCTCGCGCTCGCCGAGCACGGCCTCGCCGAGGAGGTTGAGGTTGAGCCGGTCGCCGCCCTCGCGCAGCGCGGCGACGGCCGCGCCGAGACGGGCCTCCGAGGCGTCGACCACGAGGTGCCCGACGAGGCGGCGGAGGACCCGGCGGGCCGCGGGCACGACCACCCAGGGCAGCACGGGGCCGACGGCGCCGCCGGTGCTGATCGCGGCGCGCAGGTAGGAGGGGAGGAAGGCGGGCGTCTTCGCGGTGAGCGCCGCGAGGTTCTCGGCCGCGACCGAGAGGTCCTCGGGCCGGGCGACGCCGTCGACGAACCCGACGGTGAAGTCGAGTCCGTTCGGGTCCTGGAGCACGCCCGCGAGCCGCTGGGCGGCGGGCTCGACCGGGAACTCGCCGCTGCGCGCGATCCAGCGGCGGACCAGGGACTCAACGCGCTCGATCATCGGGCGGTCGTCGACCTCGGGCTCGGCGGCAGCGGGCGCCGCGTGCTCCGACTCCGACGCGGCGTCGGGCCCGCGCACGACCTCGTCCTCAGCATCGCGCACGACCTCGTCGTCGGCATCGGGCTCGCTCACGGCCTCGTCCTCAGCGTCGCGCACGACCTCGTCCTCGTCGTGAACACCGGGCTCGCGCAGGTCCTCGTCCTCAGCGTCGGACTCCTGCTCGTCCTGAGGCTCGGCCACGTCCTCGGACGCGGACTCCGGCGCCGGCAGGACCTCGGCCCCGCTCACGGAGTCGCGCGCCTCACCGGCCTCGACCTCGTCGTCCGACTCCGTGCCGCCCTCCGGCGTCCGACCACCGATCGTCGCGTCGACGCCGCTCCGCACGGCCGCGTCGTCGGGCTCGCGCTCCGGGTCGCTGCCGGGCACACCTGGGGTCGTCGACTGCTGCATCCTCCGAGGCTAAGCCCGAGCCGCCGCCCGGACGCGGCGTGACGCGGTGGTCGCGCCGACTCGCCCGCGAGCCGCCCCTGTGGAGGAGCGGATCAGTGCCGGCGGTGGTCCTGGATGGTCATCCGCGGGCCGTGCCGCGGCTTCCTCGCTCCGCTGCAGCCGATCAGCCGGATGATCCGCTGCCGGTGCCCGCGCCACGGCTCGAGGAGCTCGAGCATGCCGTCGTCGTCGACCCCGAGCCGACCCGTGAGCGCGAAGCCGACGGCCGCGGCCAGGTGGTAGTCGCCCACGCTGACCGCGTCCGGATCGCCGTGGGCGCGCATCATCACCTCGGACGCCGTCCACGGCCCGATCCCCGGCACCGACTGCAGCCGGCGGGCGACCTCGTCGCCGCCCCGCCCGAGCGCGAGGGTCCGCTCGAGGCCGGAGGCGACGAGCGCGGCGGTGAGGACGGTCCGCGAGCGCCGCGGATCCACTCCCGCGCGGTGCCAGTCCCACGAGGGCACCCGTCGCCACTGCTGCGCGCTCGGAGCCACGTGCAGAGCGACCGGCCCCGGGGCGGGCTCCCCGTGGAGGCGCACCAGCACCCGGTAGGCGCGCCACGCCTCCGTGCTCGTGACCTTCTGCTCGAGGACCGACGGCGCGAGCATCTCGAACACCAGGTTCGCGCGCGTGAGGCGCAGGCCCGACGAGCGGCGGAGCACCTCGGCGAGCGGCGCGTGGGCCGACAGGTCGAGCCCGCTCCAGTCGTCGCCGTGGCCGAGGAGCTCGGGGACCGCGTCGATCAGCCACTCCGCTCCCCCGCCCCAGGCGCGCGCGTGGATCGCGCCGTCCGCCGCCTGCCGCAGATGCAGCGTGCCCGGGCCGAGCGGCGTGCGGAACGCCCGCCAGAAGCCGGACGCGTCGAGGAGCATGGTCGGGTCGCCCGAGCCCCGCAGCAGCGTGCGGAGGGTGAGCGCGAGGCTCACGGGCTCCGACGGCGCGTAGACCGTCGCCCAGGAGGGCTCGGGAGCAGGGGCGGGGATCGACACGCAGTGATGCTAACCGGCGGCTCCGACACCGGATCGGACGCTCCTCCGCAGAACCCCCATCCACGACGTGTTCGGAGCGACACGCCCGGCGGATTGGTTCAGACGGCGTGAACACATGCGCGGATCCGATCGCCCGTTTCCACTGGTCAGCAGGTCGGTCCCGGGCGTAGCTTCGCGCTGTCGCGGCGGCGCTCCAGCTGCCCGGCACCCGCCTAACACTGGAGATGCGCACATGTTCGACACGACCTTCATCCGCAACGCGATCGTCAAGAGCTCTGAGACCGCTCTCGACCGTCGCCGCTTCTTCGAGGCCACCGGCGTCGCCGGCCTCGGCATCGGAGCCGCGGCCCTCGCCGCGCCCACCGCCTCCGCCGAGGAGGTCGCTGCCAGCGGCCCCAGCGACGCCTCGATCCTCAACTTCGCCCTCAACCTCGAGTACCTCGAGGCCGAGTTCTACCTCCGCGCCGTCTACGGCACCGGCCTCGGCGGCTCGGACGTGACCGGCAAGGGCACGCCCGGCGGCGTCATCGGCGGCCGCCCCGTCGACTTCAAGACCCCGTGGCTGAAGAGCTTCGCCACCGAGGTCGCGAACGACGAGAAGGCCCACGTGCAGTTCCTGCGGGCCGCGCTGGGCACCGCGAAGGTGGCCCGCCCGGCGATCAACCTGAAGGACAGCTTCAACTCCGCCGCCGTTGCGGCGGGGCTGATCAAGGCCGGTCAGTCGTTCGACCCGTTCGCGAGCGAGTCGAACTTCCTGCTCGGCGCCTTCGTCTTCGAGGACGTGGGAGTGACCGCCTACAAGGGCGCCGCCCCGCTCATCCAGTCGAAGACCTACCTCGACGCGGCCGCCGGCATCCTCGCGGTGGAGGCGTACCACGCGGGCGCGATCCGCTCGGCGATCTACGCCGCCGACCTGTCCGACTCGGCGAACAAGCTCTCCGACGCGCGCGACAGCCTCGACGGCAAGACCGACCTCGACCAGGGCGTCAAGGTCAACGGCCAGGCGAACATCGTCCCGACCGACGCCAGCTCGATCGCGTTCAGCCGCACCCCGGGCCAGGTCCTCAACATCGTGTACCTGAACCCCGCGGCCGGGACGCGCACCGGCGGATTCTTCCCCCGCGGCGTCAACGGCGAGCTCGTCACGACCTAGTCCCACCAGCACAGAGCACGACGACGGGCCCTTCCTCGAGGCGGCGAGGAGGGGCCCGTCGTCGTCCGCGTGCACATCCGTTCACCGGGTCCTCTAACCTGAGCGGGTGAAGATCGGGATCCTGACCTCCGGTGGCGACTGCCCCGGCCTCAACGCCGTCATCCGCGGTGCCGTCTACAAGGGCATCAAGGTCTACGACCAGGAGTTCGTGGGCTTCCGGAACGGCTGGCGCGGAGTGGTCGACGGCGACCTCCTGCCGCTGGGCCGCCCCGAGATCCAGGGCATCGCCAAGCAGGGCGGCACGATCATCGGCACCAGCCGGACGAACCCCTTCGAGGGCGAGAACGGCGGCCCCGAGAAGATCGCCGAGACGATGGACCGCAACGGCATCGACTCGATCATCGCGATCGGCGGCGAGGGCACCCTGGCGGCGGCCAAGCGCCTCACGGACGCGGGCCTCAAGATCGTCGGCGTCCCCAAGACCATCGACAACGACCTCGGCGCCACCGACTACACCTTCGGCTTCGACACCGCCGTCGGCATCGCGACCGACGCGATGGACCGCCTCCGCACCACCGGCGACTCGCACGGCCGCTGCATGGTCGCCGAGGTCATGGGCCGCCACGTCGGCTGGATCGCCCTGCACTCCGGCATGGCCGCGGGCGCCCACGTCATCCTCATCCCGGAGAAGCGCACCTCCCTAAACCAGATCGTCGAGTGGGTGCAGAGCGCGCAGGACCGCGGGCGCGCACCGCTCGTCGTGGTCGCCGAGGGCTTCTCGCTCGACACGATGGACGACGCCCACTCCGAGCGCGGCCTCGACGCCTTCGGCCGGCCCCGCCTCGGCGGCATCGGCGAGCTGCTGGCTCCGCTCATCGAGGAGCGCACCGGCATCGAGACCCGCGCCACGACGCTCGGCCACATCCAGCGCGGAGGCACGCCCACCGCGTTCGACCGCGTCCTCGCGACCCGCCTGGGCATGGCCGCCATCGACTCCGTCGTCGCCGAGCACTGGGGCCGCATGGTCGCCCTGCGCGGCACCGACATCTACCACGTGGACTTCGCCGAGGCGCTCGGCACCCTCAAGACGGTCCCGGACGCCCGCTACGAGGAGGCGCGCACCCTCTTCGGGTAGCGCGCGCTCCCCGCGGAGCGGGTCAGCCCTTCGCGCCGTCCGGCGTCGCCGTGGCGACGATCTGCGCCCGCGCGAGGGTGTGGAAGTGCGCGTTGAAGCCGAGGATCGCCGGCGTCGACTCCGGATCGAGGTCGAGCGACTCGACGTCGAGGGCGTGCACCACGAAGAAGTAGCGGTGCTCGCGGTCCGGCGGCGCCGCTCCGACGAACTGGCGCAGCCGCATCTCGTTGGGCAGCGTCTGCGCGCCCGCCGGGAGCAGCTCGAAGCCGGCGGCTCCGGCTCCCGTGGGGAGCTCCGTGGTGTCGGCCGGGAGGTTGTAGACGGCCCAGTGCCAGAAGCCGGAGCCGGTGGGCGCGTCGGGGTCGAACACCGTCACGGCGAAGCTCTTCGTCTCGGCGGGGGCTCCCGACCAGCGCAGGTGCGGCGAGACGTCCTCCCCGCCGGAGCCCTCGCCGTAGTGGCGGGCGGACAGGGGCGCACCGTCGGCGATGTCGTCGCTCTCGAGCGCGAAGGTCGGCACCTCGCCGAGGCGGGCGTAGGGGTCGTAGGTCCAGTCGGACATCCGGTTTCTCCGTTCGGGAAGGGCGGGCGGGGGCCCGCGCCCTCAGCCTAGGAACCCGGCGGTGCGCGCCGAAGGGCTTGCGGAGGGGGTCAGGACCCGAGATAGCGCCCGGGCCGGTGGTTGAACGCCAGGACCAGGTTGAGCACCACCACTCCCGCCGCCGAGATCAGCACGTTCAGCGGAGGCACCACCAGCAGCGCGGCCGCGACCACGCACGCGTCGAGCGCCATCATCACGTAGCCCGCCCGCCAGCCGAGCCGCTCCTGCGCGATCAGGGCGACGATGCTGAATCCGCCCAGGCTCGACCCGTGCCGGAAGAGGATCAGGAGGCCGATCCCCGCGAGCACGTCGCCCGTGAGGACGCCGTAGACGGGCTCGATCCGCAGCTCGCCGAACGCCAGCGGGTGCAGGCCCGCCAGGACCGAGACCAGCACGATCGAGAACATGGTCCGCAGCGTGAAGCGCCAGCCCTTCTTCCACAGCGAGAGGGCGAGGAACGGCACGTTGACCGTGACGAGGATCACGCCGAACGGGATGTCGAGCGGGTACCCCAGCAGCAGTGCGAGACCCGCGGTGCCGCCCGTGACCGCCTGGCTCGCGCGCAGCAGGTAGAGGCCGAGCGACACGACGAACGCACCGGTGACGAGACCGAAGACGTCCTCGAGGCGGGAGTGCGGCACGGGGGCGGAGGCGTCGGGCACCCGACGATGCTGCCACACGCCGCGCCCCGGTCCGGACGTCCTCGTAGGATGTGCCGGTGCTGCCGAAGATCCTGCTGTTCTACCGCTTCGTGCCGCTGGCCGACCCCGAGTCCGTGCGGCTGTGGCAGCGCGAGCTGTGCGAGTCGCTGGGCCTGCGCGGGCGCCTGCTGATCTCGGAGCACGGGGTGAACGGCACGCTGGGCGGCGGGATGGACGCCCTGAAGCGCTACGTCCGCCGCACCCGTGAGCACTCGGCCTTCCACGGGCTCGAGGTGAAGTGGAGCGACGGCTCCGGCCTCGACGACGACGGCCGCAGCCTCGACTTCCCCGGTCTCTCGGTGAAGGTGCGCGACGAGATCGTCTCGTTCGGCGCGCCCGACGAGCTGCGGGTCGACGCCGACGGGGTCGTCGGGACGGCGCCGCGGCTCGACCCGGACCAGCTGGACGCCCTCGTCGCCGAGCGCGACGACGTGGTGCTCTTCGACGGCCGCAACGCCTTCGAAGCCGAGATCGGCAGGTTCGAGGGGGCGATCGTGCCGGGGGTCTCCAGCACCCGCGAGTTCGTCGAGCAGCTCGACGCCGGCGTCTACGACCACCTCAAGGGCCGGCCCGTGGTCACGTACTGCACCGGCGGCATCCGCTGCGAGGTGCTGTCGAGCCTGATGACGGCGCGCGGCTTCGGCGAGGTGTACCAGCTCGACGGAGGCGTCGTCCGCTACGCCGAGGCGCGGCGCGACCGCGGTCTGTGGAAGGGGGCCCTGTACGTCTTCGACGGCCGCGGCTCCGTCTCCTTCTCCCCCGACGCCGAGGCGCTCGGCCGCTGCACCTCGTGCGCCGCGCCGACCAGCCGGATGCGCAACTGCACCGATCTCTCCTGCCGCGCCCAGCTCGTGGTCTGCGCCGACTGCGATGCGGCGGCCTGCGCCGCGCACGCGGGCCCTACGCTCGTGCCATGAGCATCGAAGCGCGCGGACGCACCCTCGTCGACCTCCACACCGCCCCCGAGCTGCTGCAGGTGGTGAACGTCTGGGACGTGATCAGCGCGACCACGATCGCCGCACTCCCGGAGACCCGGGCGCTCGCGACCGCCAGCCACTCCATCGCGGCGGCGTTCGGCTACGAGGACGGCGAGCGGATCCCGCTGGAGCTGCACCTGGGCATGATCGAGCGCATCGTCGCCGCCGTCGAGGTCCCGGTCTCGGCCGACCTCGAGGCGGGCTACGGCGACACGGGCGAGACGGTCCGCCGCGCGATCGGGATCGGCGTCGTGGGCGCGAACCTGGAGGACCAGGCGAAGCCGCTCCCGGAGGCGCTGCGGGCGGTCGAGAAGGCCGTCGCCGCGGCCGAGGAGGAGGCGGTGCCCTTCGCTCTCAATGCCCGCACGGACGTGCTCCTCCGCGCCGGCGACCGCGACCGCGGCGAGGTCCTGGCCGACGCGATCGAG
Source organism: Rathayibacter sp. AY1B7 (assembly GCF_002932735.1). Lineage (NCBI taxonomy): Bacteria > Bacillati > Actinomycetota > Actinomycetes > Micrococcales > Microbacteriaceae > Rathayibacter > Rathayibacter sp. AY1B7. Next base: position 94,694 of record NZ_PSWK01000002.1, on the reverse strand, counting down.
CGCGGCCGCGCCTACCTCGACGCCGGCGCCACCTGCTTCTTCGTCCCCGGGCTGCTCCAGGACGCCGAGCTGGAGTCCCTCGTCGCCGCCCTCGGGCGGCAGCGCGTCAGCGTCATCGGCGTCCCCGGATCGCAGTCGCCCGCCCGCTTCGAGGAGCTCGGGCTGGCCCGCGTCTCCTACGGTCCGTGGACGCAGCGCGTCGCCCTGACGGCGCTCCAGGACGCGGCCTCCGCCCTCTACTCCGGCGGATCGCTCCCCGAGGGCACCCGGCCCCTGAACTGACCGCCCGGCCGCGGGCCCGCGGGCGTAGCGTGGGCCCATGTACCGAGCCATCGTCGTCGAGCGGCACTCCGACTCCGACACCGACACCCCCAACCGAGCCCGCCTCCTCGAGCGCGACGACCCCGACCGCTCGCACGGCGACGTGTCGATCGCCGTCGAGTACTCGAGCGTCAACTACAAGGACGCCCTGGCGCTGGCGGGGCGGCCCGGGATCGTGCGCCGCACCCCGCTCGTCGCCGGCATCGACCTGGTCGGCACCGTGGAGTACGCGGACGGCGAGGCGGGCGAGCGCTTCGACTCCGGCGACCGGGTGGTGCTCAACGGCGCCGGCCTCGGCGAGCGCCACGACGGCGGGCTCGCCGAGCGGGCGCGTGTCGACTCCGCGTCGCTGCTCCGGCTGCCCGGCGCCATCTCGGCGGCACGGGCCGGAGCGATCGGCACCGCGGGCTTCACGGCGATGCTGGCCGTGCTGGCGCTCGAGCGGCACGGCGTGCGGCCGGGCAGCGGTCCCGTCCTGGTGACGGGGGCCTCGGGAGGCGTGGGGTCGCTCGCCGTCGCGCTCCTGGCGCGCCTCGGCCACGAGGTCGTCGCCTCGACCGGCCGGCTCGGCGAGCACGGCGCTCTGCTCCAGCGCCTCGGCGCCTCCGACGTCATCGACCGCGCCGAGCTGCAGGAGGGCGGGAAGCCGCTGCAGTCCGAGCGCTGGGCGGGAGCGGTGGACTCCGCCGGCTCGCACACGCTCGCGAACGCCCTTGCGCAGACGCGGTGGGGCGGCACCGTGGCGGCGTGCGGTCTCGCGCAGGGCCCGGACCTGCCGGTGAGCGTGATGCCGTTCATCCTGCGCGGAGTGACGCTGGCCGGCATCAACTCGGTGGAGGCGCCGCGCAAGCTCCGCGAGGAGGCCTGGCGCCGCCTCGCCCACGACCTCGACCTGGAGCTGCTCGACGAGCTGACGACGACGGTGCCGCTCGGCGGGGCGGTCGACGCGGCCGAGGACGTGCTCGCCGGCCGCTCGCACGGTCGGACGCTGGTGGACGTCCGCGCCTGAGGGCACGGCGTCGGCGGAGGGCGTCCGCCCGCCTCGAGCGTGGAGGAGTGGGCGCCTCGGCCGGCGCTGCGTGGCTGCTGCTCGTGCGGCGGTGCGCTACTCCGCGGCCTCGGTGGCGCCGCTCGGCTCGGCCGACGCGTGACCGACGGAGGAGTCGGGGCGCGCGGCGCGGGGTTTCGCCGGCGTGCGGGGCTTCGGCGCGGGCTTCGCGGCCGGCCCCGGCTTCGCGGGGGCGGGCTCGGCGGACTCGGATCCGGCGGGCTTCGGCTCGGCGGGCTTCGATCCCGCGGACTTTTTCTCGGCGGGCTTCGGCTCCGCGGGCTTCGGCTCGGCGGGCTTCACCGGGGCTGCGGACTCGATCGGCTCGGAGCCGATGACGTCCACGGGCGCGGAACCCCCGGACCCGGCCGGCGTGCTCGCGGCGGTCCGAGCACTCGTCTTCGGAGCGGCCTTCGGAGTGGCCTTCGGGCTCTTCGGAGCGGCCCCCGCTGCTGACTCCGTCGGCGCCACGACGTCCTCCGCGGCGCCGTCCGCCTCCGGAGCCGCGGCCGCCGCGCTCCCGCTGCTCGCCGCCTCCCGGCCCTCGACCACCGTCGCCGGACCCGCCGCCTCCGCGGCCACGGCCGCGGCCTCCGCCGCCTTCGCCTTCTTCTTCGCGCGCTTCTCCGCGGCGGCCGCCTGTGCCCGCTCCGCCTGCTCGGCGACCTCGGGGACGATCACGAGGTCGTCGGTCTCGATCACGGGGATCGCCGCGGTCGTCGTCCCCAGCTGGAGGGCCGCGATCAGCTCGGGAGCGTGCTTGGTGCTCACGATCAGGCGGGAGTAGTCCTCGTCGACCAGGTCGATCACGACGGCCGAGGCGGTGCGCTTGATCAGCAGGAAGTCCTTGCCGCCGTGGAACTTCCACGTGCCGGCCGCGAGCGTGAGCGGCACCGCGGTGCCCGGCGCGCGGATGCCCCGCACCCAGATCCAGGGGTCCTCGGTGACCGTCGCCGAGCGGATGCTCGACCGGTCGACGACGACGTCGCTGCGGTGGAACGCGAGCAGTCGCTCGGCCGCGGTGAGGCGGAGTTCGAGGCGGTCGGGGAGCACGGTCACGACGGGCATGCCTCTAGTCTGCCCCGCCGCCCGCCGCCGGGTCAGCGCCGGATCGCACAACGATGCCCCGCCGCTCGCGTGGGTGGCAGCATGGTCGGATGCCGATGGATCCGGACGAGGCGCGCCTCCTCGACGCGCTGCTGGCCGAGCGGCAGGCCGAGACGCGCGACGAGGCGGCCCGGCTCGAGGCCTCGCTGGCCGAGCTCCTGCGCGACCGTGCCGACGGCACCGCCGATGACGAGCACGACCCGGAGGGCACGCCGCTCTCGGCCGAGTGGTCGCGGATGGCCGGAGTCCGCGACGCTCTCGCCCGCACGGCGCGCGAGCTCGACGCCGCTCGCGCCCGCCTCGGCACCGGCGGCTACGGGAACTGCGCCTCGTGCGGCCGCCCGATCGGGGCCGCCCGCCTCGCCGCCCGGCCCACGGCCGAGCTCTGCATCGACTGCGCCCGTCTGGCGGAGTCGCGCATCCGCTGACGCCCCGCGAGGCGAGCCTGCGGCGCGCCCTCCGCCTGAAGGCCCCCACAGATCCCGGCGTGCGGAAACCCGGTTTCTCCTGCGAGCATTCACACCCGGTCGCGTCCCTCGAACAGGTCTGACGGACCACCCCCTCCCCCCCCTGCTCGAAAGGCACTCCTGCGATGACCGAGACGTCGACCGCCCGATCGACCGGCGCCCCTCCCACCCCCGACAAGCGCGCCTGGCGCTCGCTGATCGTCCTGCTCGCGGGCATGTTCATCGCCCTGCTCGACACGACCATCGTGAACGTGGCGCTGCCCACCATCCGCACCACGCTCGACGCCTCCGAGTCGACGCTCTCCTGGATCATCTCCGGCTACGCCCTCGCGTTCGGCCTCGCCCTGATCCCTGCCGGCCGCCTCGGCGACCGCTTCGGGCACAAGTGGGTCTTCGTCAGCGGCATCGCCCTCTTCACCGTCGCCAGCTTCGCGTGCGGACTGGCCGCGGACGACACCCAGCTCGTCATCGCCCGCATCGTGCAGGGCCTGGCGGGCGGCGTCTTCGTCCCGGCGGTCAACGCCTACATCCAGCTCCTCTTCCGCGGCCCCTCGCGCGGCAAGGCCTTCGCGGTGATGGGCGCGGTCCTCGGCGTCTCGTCGGCGCTCGGCCCGATCATCGGCGGCCTGATCATCCAGGCCTTCGGCGACGAGAACGGCTGGCGCCTGGTCTTCTGGGTGAACCTGCCCATCGGCGTCGCGACCCTGATCGCCGCCGCGGTCCTCCTCCCCGCCCGCCGCGACCTCGAGGCCGGCGACCGCGCCCCGAGCGGAGGCGTCGACTGGCTCGGCCTCGTGCTCGTCTCCGGCGGCCTGGTCGCCCTGCTCGTCCCGCTCATCCAGGGCGAGGACGAGGGCTGGCCGCTGTGGACCTTCCTCTCGATCGCCGGCGGAGTCCTGCTCCTCGCCGCGTTCGGCGCCTGGGAGGTCCTCCACGTCCGCCGCGGCCGCGCTCCCCTGGTGCCGCCGTCGCTGTTCCGCCACCCGGCCTTCACCGGAGGCGTGATCCTCGCGCTGGTCTACTTCGCGGCCTTCACGAGCATCTTCTTCACCATCTCGCTGCTGTGGCAGTCGGGCCTCGGCCACACCGCGCTCGAGTCGGGCCTGGTGTCGATCCCCTTCGCGATCGGCAGCATCATCAGCTCCTCGCAGAGCAACCGGATGACCGCGCGCCTGGGCCGCAACGTCCTGGTGATGGGCAGCGGACTCCTCGCCGTCGGGCTCGGCTGGGTCTGGCTGGTGCTGCTGACCGCGACCCCGGACTCGATCAGCAACTGGCAGCTCCTGCCGCCGCTGCTGATCGCGGGCCTCGGCAACGGCTTCTTCATCGCCCCGAACGTGCAGTTCATCGTCTCGACCGTCGACCCGCAGGACGCGGGCGCGGCGAGCGGCGTGATCTCGGCGATCCAGCGCATCGGCTCGGCCGTGGGCATCGCGGTCATCGGCAGCGTGCTGTTCGGGAGCCTCGTCATCACGGGTCCGGACACGGTCGCCTCGGGCTTCCTCGACGCCGCGGCTCCCGCGATGCTCCTCAGCACCCTGATGGCGGTCGCCGCCTTCGCGCTGGTGTTCGTGCTGCCGAAGTCGGTCTCGCGCCGGGGCTGAGGGCCCCTGTCCGGTCGCCGCACGCCGGCGGCCGGGCGCGCGGAACGTCCGCCGCCCGGAGCTCCGGCGCGGCGGGCCCCCCGCCTGATCCGCGGGCGGCCCGGGAGCCTACGCCCGAGCGGCCGCCGCGGCCTTCGCCGCCGCCGGCAGCGCGTCCACGATGCGCCCGATCGCCGCGTCGTCGTGCGCGGCCGAGACGAACCAGGCCTCGTACACCGACGGCGGCAGCGAGACGCCCGCATCGAGCATCGCGTGGAAGAACGCCGGGTAGCGGAACGACTCCTGCGCCTGAACCTCGGCGTAGTCGCGCACCGGCCGGCCCAGGTCCGTGAACATGAAGCTGAAGAGGCTCCCGGCCGTCTGCACCGTGTGCGCGACGCCCTCGGCCGTCAGCGCCGCCGACACCTCGCGCTGGAGCGTCAGCGCCGTGGCGTCCAGCGAGGCGTAGACCGCGTCGTCGGCCAGCTGCAGCGTCCGGATGCCCGCGGCCACCGCGACCGGGTTCCCGGAGAGGGTGCCCGCCTGGTACACCGGCCCGAGCGGCGCCAGGTGGTCCATGACGTCCGCACGGCCGCCGAGAGCCGCGACCGGCATCCCTCCGCCGATGACCTTGCCGAAGGTGTAGAGGTCGGCCCGGTACGGAGCCTCGGCGCCGCGGTTCTCGAGCCCCCACCAGCCGCCGGCGCTCACGCGGAAGCCGGTCAGCACCTCGTCCATGATCAGCAGCGAGCCGTTCGCGTGCACGAGGTCGGCGAGGGCCGCGTTGAAGCCCGGGTCCGGAGCGACGACGCCCATGTTGGCGGCCGCGGCCTCGGTGATGACCGCCGCGATGTCGGCGCCGCGCTCGGCCAGGACCGCGCGCACCGCCTCGAGGTCGTTGTACGGCAGCACGATCGTCTGGGCCGCGGTCGCGGCCGTGACGCCGGCGGAGGCGGGCAGCGAGAGGGTCGCGAGACCGGAGCCGGCATCGGCGAGCAGCCCGTCGGAGTGGCCGTGGTAGTGGCCGGAGAACTTGATCAGCAGGTCGCGGCCGGTGACGCCGCGGGCGAGGCGGATCGCCGTCATCGTCGCCTCGGTGCCGGTGGAGACCAGGCGGAGCTTCTCGATCGGCGAGACTCCCCCGGCCGTGATCCGCGCCTCGACCAGCTCGGCGAGGTCGGTCTCGGCGGGAGTGGACGCGCCGAACGAGAGACCGCGGGCGGCCGCCTCCTGCACCGCCGCGACGACCTCGGGGTGCGCGTGCCCGAGGACCGCGGGGCCCCAGGAGCAGACGAGGTCGACGTACTCGCGCCCGTCCGCGTCCGTGATGTACGGGCCGGCGGCCGAGACCATGAAGCGGGGGGTCCCGCCGACCGAGCGGAACGCTCTGACGGGCGAGTTGACGCCTCCGGGGATCGCGTGCCGGGCACGCTCGTACAGGGTGTCGTTCGCCGAGGTGGTCACCCCTCCAGGGTACGCGCGCCGCCCGGCGCCCTCGCGCCGGAGGAGCGCTTTCGGACGAGACGCCGAGGCTCGCTCCCAGGAGGAGGAGCGGCTACTTCAGCAGGTCGCGAGCGATCTCGACGGCCCAGTAGGTGAGAACCGCGTCGGCCCCCGCGCGGAGGATCCCCGTGACCGACTCCAGGATCGCCGGCTCGCGCGAGATCCAGCCGTTCGCGGCGGCGGCCTCGATCATCGCGTACTCCCCCGACACCTGGTACGCCCAGACCGGCACGTCCGAGACGGATGCGACGTCCGAGAGCACGTCGAGGTAGCTCATGGCCGGCTTCACCATCACCACGTCGGCGCCCTCGGCGAGGTCGAGGGTCGCCTCGCGCAGGCCCTCGCGGCGGTTCGCCGGGTCCTGCTGGTAGGTGCGGCGATCGCCCTCGAGCGTGGACTGCACGGCCTCGCGGAACGGACCGTAGAAGCTGGAGGCGTACTTCGCCGAGTACGCGAGGATCGCGGTGTCCAGGTGCCCGGCGCCGTCGAGAGCGGCGCGGATCGCTCCGACCTGGCCGTCCATCATCCCCGAGAGCCCGAGCAGGTGGGAGCCGGCCTCGGCCTGGGCGAGCGCCATCTCCTCGTAGCGGAGGAGCGTGGCGTCGTTGTCGACGCGCCCGCGGTCGTCGAGCACGCCGCAGTGGCCGTGGTCGGTGAACTCGTCCAGGCACAGGTCGGTCTGCACGACCAGCGCGTCGCCGACCTCCTCCACGACGACCCGCGTCGCGGCGTTGAGCACGCCGTCGAGGTCGGTCGCACCGGAGCCGACCGCGTCGCGCGTGGTCGGCACGCCGAACAGCATCACACCGCCGATCCCCGCCTCGGCCGCCTCCGTCACCGCTCCGCGGACGCTGTCCAGCGAGTGGTGCATCACCCCCGGCATCGACCCGATCGGCCGGGCCTCGGTGGTCCCCTCGGCCACGAAGAGGGGCAGGATCAGCTGCGCCGGGTGGATGCGCGTCTCCTGGACGAGACGGCGGAGTGCGGGGGTCGTGCGGAGGCGGCGCGGGCGGATGGCAGTCATGTCCTCCAGCGTAATCCCGCCCCGCCGAGCACCTCCCGGGAGCGCGGACGCCTCACCCCGTTGAGGTGCTCCGGACGCACGACATCAGCCGAGAGGCGGATCCCTGGCCTGCGGGGCCAGGCCCGCCCCTCCCGGCCGACGTCGCGCCGGGGAGGCGGCTTAGCGGGGAGCGCGCTCCGTGGCGACGGCGGCGACCGCGTCGATGAGGGAGGAGGCCGAGCGCTCGTCGGCGACGACGTCGACGCGCAGGCCGAAGGCGCGGGCGTCCTTCGCGGTCTGAGGGCCGATCGCGGCGACGAGGATCGACTCGGGCACCGGGCCGAGCTGCTTCTGGACCTGCTCCGCCACGCTGCCCGAGGTGACGAGGATCGCGTGCACGGCTCCGCCGGCGACATCCGCCACGACGCGCTCCTCCACTGGGACGCCGACCGTACGGTAGGCGACCACGGAGCGCACGTCGTGCCCGATGCGGGTGAGGCCCTCGGTGAGCAGCGGCTTGGCGATCTCGGACCGCAGCGTCAGCACGCGCAGGGGGTGCCGGCCGCCGGTGGCCTCCTCCCACTCGGCCAGGAGGCCGCGGGCGGAGTTGTCCTCGGAGGGGACGAGGTCGACGGAGTAGCCGGCGGCGACGAGCGCGGCCGCCGTGGTCTCGCCGACCGCCGCCACCTTGGTGCTCGCGGGCACGGTGGTGCGCAGGAGGGAGAGGACGTCGACCGTGGTGGCGCTCGTGACGGTCATCCAGTCGAAGGCGCCGGCCTCGAGGTCGGCGAGGGCCTGCTCGAGCGCCGGGAAGTCGTCGGTCGGCGCGAAGTTGATCATCGGAGCGACGACGGGCGAGGCTCCCTTGGCACGGAGAGCGGCGGCGACACCGTCCCCCCACGGGCCTCCGCGGGGGACGAGGATGCGCCACCCCTGCAACGGCTTCTCCCACTGGGAGTAGGCGGCGGGGACGATCACGAAGGGGCTCCCAGGGGTGCGAGTTCGGCGGCACCCGCACCGAGAAGCGCGTCAGCGAGCAGAGAGCCGCAACGGAACGCGGCTTCGACGACGGGCAGTTCGCGACCACCATACTGCGGATCCGCCCGGTGTCGACCACCGCCGACCGAACCGTTATCGACCGGCTCCGCGACCTCCCGTGCGAGGGACGCCGTGCCGTCGACGGCGAAGACCACGCCGTGCAGGACCACGCGGTCCTCCTCGACGACCGCGGAGGCTCCGATCGGAGCGGCGCACCCGGCCTCGAGGGAGGCGAGGAGCGACCGCTCGGCCGTGATCGCCGCGCGGGTCGGCACATGCTCGACCGCTGCGAGAGCGGCGCGAAGCTCCTCCGACGGCTCCTCGTCGCGCACCTCGATGGCCAGCGCTCCCTGACCGGGGGCGTGCGGGGAGACGTCGAAGCCGAGCACCTCGGTGATCGCGTCGACCCGGCCGAGGCGGCGCAGGCCGGACAGGGCGAGCACGATCGCGTCCAGCGGCGAGTCGCTGCCGGGCAGCACCCTCCGGAGCCGGGTGTCGATGTTGCCGCGGATGTCCACGATCTCGAGGTCCGGACGGGCGGCCAGCAGCGCCGCGCGCCGGCGGGGCGAGCCCGTGCCCACGCGGGCGCCGACCGGCAGCGTCGCCAGGGTGAGCCCGTCGCGGGCGCAGAGCGCGTCGCGCGGGTCCTCCCGCTCGGGGACCGCTCCGAGCAGCAGACCCTCCACCGCAGCGGTGGGCAGGTCCTTCAGCGAGTGCACGATCGCATCGCAGCGCCCGGCGAGCAGCGCGTCACGCAGGGCGCTGACGAACACGCCGGTGCCGCCGAGGGAGGCGAGCGAGCCGCGCATGCGGTCGCCGTCCGACTCGATGCGCACCAGCTCCACGGGGACCCCCGCGGCGGCCGACATCAGATCGGCCGTCATCCGGGTCTGCGCCACCGCGAGCGCGCTCGCGCGGGTGCCGACTCTGATGCTCACGACAGACGACTCCTCATCACGGTGCGACTCCCGCCAGGGCGGGCTTGAACCCCGCTCGCACGTTCTCGCAGCAGCCGGGGCGGCAGACGTCGTACCAGGGGCCGAGCGCCGTCATCGAGGGCCGGTCCTCGGTCGGCACGCCGTTGACGCGCTCGAGGACCAGGTCGATCAGGCCGGAGACGTAGACCGGGTCCGTGCCGGGGGTCGCGACGCGGAGCGCGACGAGTCCGTGCTCCTCCGAGGTCTCGAGGGCCTCGTTGTCGAGGTCCCACATGACCTCCATGTGGTCGGACACGAAGCCGAGCGGGACGATCAGCAGCGCGCGGCGGCCGCGGGCCGGCAGCTCCGCGATGGCGTCGTTGATGTCCGGCTCGAGCCAGGGCTGGGTGGGCGGGCCGGAGCGCGACTGGTAGACCAGCTGCCAGGGCACGTCCTCGTCCGTGGCGGCGGCCATGACGACCTCGGCGACGGCGAGGTGCTGCGCCTCGTAGGCGCCGCCCGGTCCGAACTCGTGCACGTCGACGACGGTGCCGTCGTCGTGGCGCTCGTGGGGTCCGCTGCGCTCGGCGTCGGCCATGGGGATCGAGTGCGTCGAGAACAGCACCTCCACCTCGGACGTGACATCGAGGTCGGGCATCCGCTCGCGCAGCTCGTCGAGCCCGTCGTGGACGGCCTTGATGAACGGCATCACGAAGCCGGGGTGGTCGAAGAACTGGCGCACCTTGTCGATCCGCAGCTCGCCCTCGAGGCCGGTCGCGTCGAGCGCCGCCGCGTAGTCCTCGCGGTACTGCCTGCAGGACGAGAAGGAGGAGTACGCGCTGGTGGCGATGGCGAGCAGGTTGGTGAACCCGCGCTCCTTCGCCTCGGCGACGGCCTCGCTCATGTAGGGCGCCCAGTTGCGGTTGCCCCAGAGCACGGGGAGGTCGATGCCGCGGTTCGCGAGCTCGGCCTCGAGCGCCTTCTTCAACGCGCGGTTCTGCGCGTTGATCGGGCTGACGCCGCCGAAGTGGCGGTAGTGGTGGGCGACCTCCTCGAGGCGCTTCTCCGGGATGCCGCGGCCGCGGGTGACGTTGCGGAGGAACGGGATGACGTCGTCCTGGCCCTCGGGCCCGCCGAAGCCGGCGAGGAGGATCGCGTCGTAGGCCACGGGGACCTCGACGTGCTCGGGGCCGGACGCCGCCGCAGGGGTGGCCCCGCGGACGAGGATCGGCTCGCTGGTCGTGTCGCTCATCGAAGCACCTCGGCGATCTGGTCGGCGTCGATGCGCCGGCCTGTGTAGAAGGGGACTTCCTCGCGCACGTGGCGGCGGGCCTCGGTGGCGCGCAGGTCGCGCATGAGGTCGACGAGGTTGACGAGCTCCTCGTCCTCGAGGGCGAGGATCCACTCGTAGTCGCCGAGCGAGAACGAGGCGACCGTGTTGGTCAGGACGGAGCGGAACCGCGAGCCCTGGCGCCCGTGCTGGGCGAGCATCGCGCGGCGCTCCTCCTCGGGGAGGATGTACCACTCGTAGGAGCGGACGAAGGGGTAGACCGTGAGCCAGCGGGCCGGCGCCTTCCCGCGCATGTAGGCGGGGAGGTGGTTCGAGCTGAACTCAGCGTCGCGGTGCACGCCCATCGCGTTCCACGTCGGCAGGAGGCCGACCAGCAGCTCCGTGCGCCGCAGCTCGCGGTAGGCCCGCTGCAGCTCCTCGGGCGCCGGGCCCGTGAGCCACAGCATGATGTCGGCGTCGGCGCGCAGGGCCGAGACGTCGTAGGTGCCGCGAACGGTCACGCCCTGGCCCTCGAGCTGGGCGACGAGGTGCTCGTACTGCTTCACCGCGGGATCCACGGCGTCGCTGGAGAGGGTGAACGGACGTGCGGGATCCCTGCGGAGAACCGCCCAGAGCGTGTATCCCAGGGCCTGATCGGAGTGATCCTGATCGGCGGGGGGCTGCGGCGCCGGAGCGGCGGCGCTCGTGTCGGGGGCGGACTGAACGGGACCCGCCGTGCCGGCGGTCTGATCGGTCATTGATCCATCATCCCTCCGCTCGTGCCGATGCACAAAAGCGGCGGGGGCTCTGGCGCCGGAGGGCCCGGGACGCTAGCACCCCGGGCCCTCCGGCGCTCAGTCCTCGATGATCTGCTTCGCGACGCCCCAGACGACGAGGCCCACGGCGGCGGCGGCGCCGACCGCTCCGGCGATCAGCGCGGAGGGGTTCTGGCGGCGCACCACCTGGAGCTTGCGCTCGATCGTCCGCTGGGCCGTGCGCACCTTACGCGGCACGTTGACCTTGTACTCGATCGCGTCGAGGGTCGCGGCCAGCTCGGAGCGAGCGCGCTCGATGTCGGCCTTCAGCTGGCCGGGCTTCAGCTCCGCCGGGTCGACGAAGCGGGGCGTGGTGCTGCTGACGGATCGCTCAGTTGTCATAGCTGCCCACTCCCTTGAACGCCTGGACGTCCTTCTTGATGCTGTCGATCGAGTCCTGCGGCACCGGCGGCACGGCCTTCTTGATGGTGCGCACGCCGACGAGGGCGAGGATCACGGCCACCAGGAGGAAGAAGACCGTCACGATCAGCGCCGACAGCCAGGCCGGCAGCCAGGAGGCGATGCCGATGATCGCGAAAGCGACGAGCGTCGCCCACGCGGTCAGGAGGAGGAAGGCCGCGACCGCGAACAGGCCGACGGCCAGACCCGCGCTCTTCGCCTTGCCCGCCAGCTCGTTCTTCAGCGAGGCGACCTCGGCCTTGACGAGCTCGATCACGAGGCCGGGCAGGTCGCTGACCAGCTCTCCCAGTGATCGGGCGTTCTTGGGATTGCGTTCGTTCACCACGGGAGCTCCTCGAGGGTGGGACGTGCCGGCCGGCGCGCGCCTGGGACGGCCGGAGGGATGAGCACTAGGCCCTGCTGGTGGAGGTGGACGTCGTCGACCCGCCGGAGCCGGCCGACGCCGCGGCCTCGTCGACCTTCGAGGCCGCCTTGCGGGCGGCGGCGGACGCCTCCGCGTCGCTCGCTCCCTGGGCCTTCCTGCCGCCGGACACGGCCTTGACGACCACCGAGCGCACGACCTCGTACGCCTTGTCCGAGACGCTGCTCAGCTGGGTCTTCGCGGCACCGCCGACGGCGCCCGCGACGTCCTGCACCGGCTGGGTCCGCCAGAAGCGGCCTGCCGCCGAGGCGATCTGCTCGTACCGCTTGCGGCCGGCACGTGCTCCCAGCACGTACCCGGCTGCGGCTCCTGCCACGAAAAGAATCTTGCCCTTCACGCCTACTCCTCGTCCTGGGTCGCTCTCGCGATCGTCCACGCGGTCGGTGACCACTCGTGCCGGGGCACGCCGCACGCTCGCGCGGATGCCTGGGCCTAAGAGTAGCCGTCGGCGTCGCGGGCGTCGCTCGGCAGCCCGACTCCTTGACGCACCAGTCGGCGCCGGATAAGGGCGGCCGTCTCGGCGGCGTGCGGGAGCACCGAGGCGAGGCCCGTGCCCGCGATCCAGGTGCCGGTCACAGCGACTCCCTCAATCGGGAGGAGCGCCTCGCGGAACGCCTCCAGGTGCGCGCGGCGGCCCAGCGCCGCGGCGGGCCGGACGTTGGCCCAGCGCACCCGGGCGGAGTCGACGAGCGACGCCGGATCGAGGGCGAGTCCGAGCAGCGTCGAGGCGTCGAGCAGGGCGATCGCGGCCGCCTCGGCATCGGTGCGCCCCTCGAGCGGCGGGCGCTCGCCCGGGCGCCCGTAGGAGAGGCGCAGCACGTGGCGGCCGGGAGGGAGGGAGGCGGCCAGCCAGTCCCACTTCGCGGTCGCGTGCGTGATCGCCTTGGCCGTGACGTCGGTGGCGGTGGGCGCCACGAGCACGCCGGAGCCGCGGGGGGCTGCGTCCAGGCGGGCGTCGTCGAGGACCAGGGTCACCAGCTCGACGGAGTCGTGGGGCGCCTCGTCGGCGCGCTCCGCGACGGCGGGAGCGAGGCCGGCGAGCAGCGCCCGGGCGTCGCGCTCCGGGGTCGAGACGATCACCGCTCGGGCGCTCAGAGCGCCGTCGGCGAGGGTCAGGACGAAGTCCCCGTCGGAGCCCTCGAGCCGCTGCACGGAGGCGCCGGTGCGGATCTCGCCGGAGAGGTAGTCGATCCGCTGGACCAGCGCGGCGACCAGGCGGTGCATCCCGCCCTCGAGCCCGCGGACCGCGACTCCGGCCGGGAGGTTCGCGCGGAGGGCGGCCACGGCCCGGGCGAGGGAGCCCGCGCGGGTGAGCGCGCCATTCAGTCCGGGTGCGGCCAGGTCGACGTCGATGTCGTCCGGCCGGCTCGAGTAGACGCCGGAGACGACCGGCGCGACCAGGTCCTCGAGCACGCGCTCGCCCATCCGGGTGCGCACCAGCTCGGCGAGGGAGTGCGCGCGGCCGATGCGCAGCACCGGCATCAGGGTGTCGAGCCAGGCGCGCCAGGCGCCGCGGCGGCCGATCGCCCGCACGACGTCGGGGGCGAGCGGCGTGCCGGGGATGCCGAGGATGCCGGCCCGGGGCGACGGCACGGAGCGGCCGCCCGAGAGGTGCAGCCACGAGCCGTGCGTCCGGGGCTCGACGATCGACTCGGCGAGCGGGACGCCGTCGAGGGTCAGCGCGGCGAGCGCCCGCTCGACGTGGCCGCCGCGGGTGGCGAAGCTCTCGGCGCCCGCGTCGAGCGCGGCTCCGGCCAGGGCGAGCGGAGAGACGGAGCCGCCGACCCGCTCCCCCGCCTCGAGCACCACGACGCGCAGGCCGATGCGCAGGCACTCCGCGGCGGCGGCGAGCCCCGCCACTCCGCCGCCGACGACCGCGACGTCGTACGACGCCGCGTCGCGGGGGCGCTCCTCGCTCACGGCCGCCAGGCGTGCACGAACGCGACGAGGCGCGTGAGCACGTCGGGGTCGGTCTCGGGCGGCACGCCGTGGCCGAGGTTGAGCACGTGCGCGGGGGCGCTCAGGCCCCGGCGGAGCACGTCGTCGACGTGGGACTCGAGGACCTCCCACGGCGCGGTCAGCAGCGCCGGGTCGACGTTGCCCTGCACCGGCACGAAGCCGCCGAGGCGGTGGTTGGCCTCGTCGAGCGGGATCCGGTAGTCGACGCCCACCACGTCGGCGCCGATGCCGTGCATCGCTCCGAGCAGCTCGCCGGTGCCGACGCCGAAGTGCACGATCGGGACGTTGCGGCGCGTCTCCCCGTGGTCGAACGCCAGGTCGCGCACGTGGACGAGGGCGCGCGCGGAGGCGGGAGCGACGTGGGTCGTGTAGTCCGAGAGCGAGAGCGCCCCGGCCCAGGAGTCGAAAAGCTGCGCGGCGCTGGCCCCGGCGAGCACCTGCGCGCGGAGGAAGCGGCCGGTGACCTCGGCGGTCCACTCCATCAGCTGAGCCCAGGCGGCGGGGTCGGCGTGCATCATCGTCCGCGCGCGCAGGTGGTCCTTGGACGGGCCGCCCTCCACCAGGTAGGCGGCCAGGGTGAAGGGAGCGCCGGCGAAGCCGATGAGCGGGGTGTCGCCGAGGCCCGCGACGGTGCGGCGCACTCCCTCGCGGATGGGCTCGAGCGTCTCGTCGAGCACGGACGGGTCGATCGAGGCGAGCTCGGCGACGTCGGCGGCCGTGCGCACCGGCTTCTCGAGCACCGGACCGCGACCGGGGACGATGTCGACGCCGACGCCCGCGAGCCGCAGCGGGATCACGATGTCGCTGAAGAAGATGGCCGCGTCCACTCCGTGGCGCCGCACCGGCTGCAGGGTGATCTCGCTCGCCAGCGCCGGGTCGAGGCAGGCGTCGAGCATCTTCGTGTCGGTGCGCAGGGCCCGGTACTCCGGGAGGCTGCGGCCGGCCTGGCGCATGAACCAGACGGGCGTCCTCTCGCCCCGCTCGGAGCGGTAGGCGCGCAGGAGCAGCGAGTCGGCCGTGCGGCCGGCGGAGAGGGGGTGCAGCGGATCGAGCAGGCCGTCGGTGGGGGAGGTCACCGCGGCATTATTCCAGGCGCATCCGTGCATTCCTCCCCAGTCCGGGGACCCCGCCCCGCAGAGCGCGCGTAGACTGACATGGTGCTTCTGTGTCTGACGGCGTCGCACAAGAACGCCAGCTTCGATCTCCTCGAGAAGCTCTCCGTCGACTCCTCCGCCGTGACCGCGGCCCTCTCCGAGGGGATCGACTTCGTCTCCGGAGCCGTCGTCGTCGCGACCTGCAACCGCTTCGAGGCCTACCTCGACATCGAGGAGCCGCTGACCGCCGCGCAGGCCGTCGCCGTCGAGGCCGCCACCGCCGCCGTCAGCGCCGCGACCGGCGTCGAGCAGGACGAGCTGCGCGGGAGCGTCGACGTCGTCTCGGGCGACCGGGTGGCCGAGCACCTCTTCGCCGTCTCCAGCGGACTCGAGTCCGTCGTGGTCGGCGAGGGCGAGATCGCGGGCCAGGTCCGCCGCTCCCTCGAGGAGGCGCGCCGCCTCGGCACCACCTCCTCCGAGCTCGAGCGGCTGTTCCAGCGCGCCTCGCAGACCTCGCGCGGCATCAAGAACCGCACCGGCCTCGGCAGCGCCGGCCGCTCGATCGTGCGCCTCGCGCTCGACCTGGCCGCGAGCCGCGTCACCGACTGGCGGGCCGCCCGCGTCCTCCTCGTCGGCACCGGCAGCTACGCGCGGGCGACCGTCGCGGCCCTGCGCGACCGCGGAGTGGTCGACATCGCCGTGCACTCCCCCTCCGGCCGCGCCGAGGGCTTCGCCGCCCGCCGCTCGCTCCGGCCCATCGCCGCCTCCGATCTCGCGCTCGAGGCGGTCTCGGCCGACATCGTCATCACCTGCACCACGACCCAGGAGCCGGTGCTCGACGCCGCCCTGCTCGCCGCCGGGCGCCTCCAGGGCTTCTCCCGCGAGCGCCAGCTCGTGATCGACCTGGGCCTGCCGCGCAACGTCGCCTCCGACGTCACCTCGGTCGCCGGCGTCGAGCTCCTCGACCTCGAGACGATCAGCCTGCACGCGCCTCTCGACGTGCTCGACGCGTCGCAGCAGGCGCGCGCGCTCGTCGACAAGGCGGCCCGGAAGTTCTCGGACGTCGCCGACGAGAAGAGCCTCACTCCGGCCGTCGTCGCCCTGCGCGCCCACGTGTTCGACGCGCTCGACGCCGAGATCGAGCGGGCCCGCTCGCGCGGCGACGAGGACGGCCGCACCGAGCAGGCGCTCCGCCACCTCGCCGGCGTCCTGCTGCACACTCCGAGCGTCCGCGCCCGCGACTACGCGCGCGCCGGAGCCCAGGGGGCCTACCTCACCGGGCTCGAGGCGCTCTTCGGCATCGAGGTCCCGGCCGAGCCCGCCGCCGCCGCCCGCCCCGACGCGGACGCCGCCACCGCGTGAGCCTCCGGCTCCCCTTCGACGCGGAGCCGCTGCGCTCCGCGCCGCTGCTCACCGAGCGCCTGCTCCTGCGTCCCCTCGGACCGGAGGACGCCGAGGACCACGCGCGCTACCAGGGCGACGCCGACGCCGTCCGGTTCCTCCGCTGGCCGGTCCGCACCCCCGAGGAGTCGCGGGCGCACCTGCAGCGCCGCCTCCCCTCGACACGGCTCGCCGCCGACGGCGACGTGGCCGTGCTGGCGATCGTCCCCCGGGAGGGCGTCCTCGCCGGGCGGATGATCGGCGACCTCACGCTCATCGCGACGTCCGTCGAGCAGGAGGCGGTCGAGATCGGCTGGGTGCTGCACCCGGAGGCGCAGGGGCGCGGCTACGCGACCGAGGCCGCCCGAGCGCTGCTCGACCTCGCGTTCGACACCCTCGGCGCGCACCGCGTGATCGCGCAGCTCGACGCTCGGAACACCGCGTCCGCCCGCCTCTGCGAGCGCCTCGGGATGCGCCTCGAGGCGCACCACCGGGAGGACGAGTTCTGCAAGGGCGAGTGGACCTCGACCCTCGTCTTCGCCCTGCTCGCCCGCGAGCGCTGACCGCAGGGCCGGCTGGTCCGCGCCCGGCGGGACGCCGCCGGCCCGTCCGGTCGGCGGCGTCCCGGAGGAGCGTCAGGCCCCGCGGAGCCCGGTGAAGAGGTACGACTCGAGCTGCTCGAGCGGGATGCGCTCCTGCTTCATCGTGTCGCGGTCGCGGACGGTCACGGCGTCGTCCTCGAGCGAGTCGAAGTCGACGGTCACGCAGTACGGGGTGCCGATCTCGTCCTGGCGGCGGTAGCGGCGGCCGATCGCTCCGGAGTCGTCGAAGTCGACGTTCCAGAGCTGGCGCAGCTGGTCGGCGACGCGGCGCGCGAGCGGCGAGAGTGCCTCGTTGCGCGAGAGCGGCAGCACGGCCACCTTCACCGGCGCCAGGCGCGGGTCGAGGTGCAGCACGGTCCGCGTCTCGACCTTGCCCTTGGCGTTCGGCGGCAGCTCCTGCTCCTCGTAGGCGTCGACGAGGAACGCCATGAGCGCGCGGGTGAGGCCGAACGACGGCTCGATCACGAACGGCACGTAGCGCTCGTTCTTGTTCTGGTCGAAGAACGAGAGGTCCTTGCCCGAGTGCTCGATGTGCGTCTTGAGGTCGTAGTCGGTGCGGTTCGCGACTCCCATCAGCTCGCCCCACTCGCCCGAGGCGAAGCTGAAGCGGTACTCGATGTCGACGGTGCGCTTGGAGTAGTGGGAGAGCTTGTCCTTCGGGTGCTCGTACTGCCGGATGTTCTCGGGGTTCATCCCGAGCCCGACGAACCAGTCCCAGGCGAGCTGCATCCAGGTCTCCTGCCACTCCTCGTCCGTGCCGGGCTCGACGAAGAACTCGAGCTCCATCTGCTCGAACTCGCGGGTGCGGAAGATGAAGTTGCCGGGGGTGATCTCGTTGCGGAACGCCTTGCCGATCTGGCCGATGCCGAAGGGCGGCTTGCGACGGGCGCTCTGCAGCACGTTCGCGAAGTTGGTGAAGATGCCCTGGGCGGTCTCGGGACGCAGGTAGTGCAGACCCGACTCGTCGTCGACGACGCCGAGGTAGGTCTTCATCAGGCCCGAGAACTGCTTGATCTCGGTCCACTGGCCGACCTTGTCGGGGTGCTCCGGGTCGGGGATGTCGGCGAGGCCGTTCACGGGCGGGTGGCCGTTGACCTCCTCGTACTTCTCGAAGAGGTGGTCGGCGCGGTAGCGCTTGTGGGTGATCAGCGACTCGGTCAGCGGGTCCGAGAAGACGCCGACGTGTCCCGAGGCGTGCCAGATCGCCGTGGGCAGGATGACCGCGGAGTCCAGGCCGACGACGTCGCCCCGGCCCTGCACGAAGGTCTTCCACCACTGGCGCTTGATGTTCTCCTTGAACTCCACGCCGAGCGGCCCGTAGTCCCACGCGGAGCGGGTGCCCCCGTAGATCTCACCCGAGGGGAAGACGAATCCCCTGTGCTGCGCGAGGGTGATGACTTTGTCGAGGGTGGTGGGTTCTGCCACGGGTTGCTCCTCAGCTGTTCGGGCGCACGGGGCCCCGGCGCGCGCCGGCTGCGCGCGTCCTTCTGGTGTGCCCCCATGGTAGCCGCGGGGGCGCCGCGACGGTCCGCCCGCGGCGGGCATGATGAGCGGATGAGCACCCTCCCGCCGATCGTCGTGTCCGCCGTCGCCGTCCTCCGCGACCGGCGCGTCCTGATGGTCACGGCGCGGGGCCGCGACGTCCTCTACCTCCCCGGCGGCAAGGTCGACGAGGGCGAGAGCGGGATCGAGGCGGCGGCCCGCGAGGCCCGCGAGGAGCTTGGCGCCGTCGCGCTCGGCCTCGAGCCCCTGTTCACCGTTTGCACCCAGGCGCACGGCGAGCCGGAGGGGCGGGAGGTCCACATGAGCGTCTTCGCCGCCGAGCTCGACCGGGAGGCGCGCCCGAGCGGCGAGATCGACTCGCTGCACTGGGTCGACGGCTCCGATGCGGGCCGCTGCCCGCCCGCCGGGGTCGAGACCCTCCGGCTGCTGCGCGGTCTCGATCTCGTCGACTGACCCTCCGGCGCCGGGCCGACCGCGGGGCGGCTAGCCTCGTGGCGTGGAGACGAGACGGCGTGCACGGGACCGGTCGAGCGCGGAGGAGCCGGACCGGCTCGAGCCGGTGCGACTGGAGGCGGCCGTGCCGATCCTGCGGATCTTCTCGGTCGCCAAGGCGGGCGAGTTCTACGTCGACTACCTCGGCTTCGAGGTGGACTGGGAGCACCGCGCCGCGCTCGACGCCCCCCTCTACCTGCAGGTGTCGCGCTCGGGGCTCCGCCTGCACCTCAGCGAGCACCACCGCGACGGCAGTCCCGGCGCCGCGGTGCACGTCGCCCTCCGCGGTGTCCGCGAGCTGCACGCCGAGCTCGACGCGAAGGCGTACCCCTACCTCAACCCGCGGATCACCCGCACGCCGTTCGGCTTCGCGCTCGACGTGATCGATCCGTTCGGCAACCAGCTGCGCTTCGCGGAGCCGGCCCCGGTGCCGCGCCTGCCCTGATCGGTGCGCGTGCGGGTGCTTGTACAACCTGAGCGCCGACTGATCAACCGTTCACCGGCCGTCCATGCACTTCGGAGTCCCATCCTTTAGCGTGGCTCCGATGGCTTCACGGGGGACGATCGAGCGGCCGGACACGGCCCGGGCAACGGGACGGCAGCGCCGACCGCGGCTCCGCTTCATGGAGGCCGCACCGCTGGCGACGGGCCTGCTGGGCTCGATCGCGATCCTCCTCGGCTCGCTCGGCGTGGGCTACCTGCCCGCCGGCTCGCCCATCCGCGACTGGCCTCTCGTCGCCTCGATCCGCGCCACGGGCTGGCTCACCGAGTCCAGCGGCGCCCTCGTCGTGGGCGGCGGGATGCTGCTGCTGATCGCGTGGCTCCGCCTGCGCACGGTCGCTCGCGCGGCGGGCCCCGGCTCCGTCCGCACCATCGTGGTGGCGGCCCTCGCCTGGACCGCTCCGCTCCTCATGACGGTGCCGCTGTTCAGCCACGACATGTTCTCCTACGTGGCGCAGGGTCGCCTGATGACCCAGGGCATCGACCCCTACACCCACGGCGTCGCGACGCTCCCGGGCTGGTTCGACCTCGGCGTCGACCCGCTCTGGGCCGACACGCCCACGCCCTACGGGCCCCTCTACCTCCTGATCGAGCGCACCGCCGTGCAGTTCGCGGGCTACGGCGCACCGGAGCTCTCGATCGCGATGCTCCGCGCCGTGTCGGTCGCGGGCGTGGCCGTCATGGCCGTCTACGCGCTCCGCCTGGCGCGCCTGCGCGGCCTCTCGGTCCCGCTCACCGCCTGGACGATCGTCGCCAACCCGCTGACCCTCGTGCTCTTCGTCGTCGCCGGCCACAACGACTCCGTGATGCTGGCGCTCATCCTCGCGTCGCTCTACTACGCCCAGACCGACCGGCGCATCGCCGCCGTCGTGCTGATGGCCGGAGCGATCGCGATCAAGCCGATCGCCGTGATCGCGCTCCCCGTGCTCGCGCTCCTGTGGCTGCGCCACGACGCGACGTGGCGCGAGCGCACCCGCGGCTGGCTCTGGACGGGCGCCGGAGCGCTCGGCCTCGTGGTCGCCGTCGGGCTGCTCGCGGGCGTCGGGGTCGGCTGGGTCGCGGCGATGGTCGTGCCCGGCTCGATCCTGCACTGGTACGCGCCGATGTCGTTCGTCACGGTCTCGGTCTCCCGCGCCGTCGAGTTCACCGGTCACGACCCCGCCGCGGCGATCGCCGTGGTCAAGATCCTCGCGCTCGGGCTCGCCGGCCTGATCGCTGCGCGCCTCATGCTGTCGCGGCGCTCCATCGATCCGCTCGCCCGCCTGTCCGGTGCGCTGCTCGCGTTCGTGACGGCGTCAACCGCCATCCACCCCTGGTACGCCCTCTGGATCCTGCCGATCGCCGCGCTCGCGCGCCCGTGGAGCCGCTCCCACGTGCACCTGGCGGTCTACGCGTCGATCTTCCTCATGTGCGTCACGCTCGCCGAGCCGATCGACGGCGGAGGCGGCACGATGGACCAGATCCCGGCGCGGGTCGCGACGATCGCCGCGATCGCCGTGGTCGGGATGTACGTCCTCCTCGGCTACACGGACGAGGAGCGGGTCGAGGGCCTGCCCCTCGTGCGCGCGCTGCCGTTCGGCTCCGTGATCCTCGCCCGCCTCAGCGGCGGCCGCCTGGTCGACGCCCGGATGGCCGCGACGCGCCTGCGCGACTAGCCGGAGCCGCGGCTCAGGAGTCGGACTCGTCGCTCCGACGGCGAGTGCGGCGGTCGAGCGCGGCCTGCGCCGTCTCAGCGGCCGAGTCCGGGGAGCCGACCGGCCCGGTGGGTCCGGCGAGGGTGCTTGAGAGCGACGACAGCCAGCCGGAGTCGTCGCGGCCGACGTTCAGCGCCTCCGAGAAGAGGGGGAGGTCGCTGCGGGCGGCGTGGATCGCGTAGGACTCGCGGGAGAACCCGTTGTCGGGGACGACGGGCGTCCTGCGGGACGCGCGCGTGGCGTCCGGGGCCTGCTCCTGTCGCGAGGCGTCCGACGCCTGCTCCTGGGGGGCCTGCTCCTGGGCGGCCTGCTCCTGGGCGGCCTGCTCCCGGCGGGCGTCGCGCTCGTCGCGCGGGGTACTGCTGTCGTGGTCCACGGCGGTCCTCCTGCTCTCCGCCCCGAGCGGAGGGACGGGCGCCGCGATGACGGGGCGGCGCCCGGTCAGGCTACCCCTCGTTCAGGGCGTGGCGTCGTCGTCGGCCTCTGATCGTGGCGCGGGGCGCCAGACGACCAGCTCGGTCCGGCGCTGCGCGCGCGTGCCGTGGCGCAGAGTGACCACGTCCCCCTCGAGTCCGGCGGCGAACACGCGGCGGCCCGGCCGGTTCAGGAGCTCGTCGGCGAGGGCCGACTCCAGCTCGCGCACCCGCTGCGAGAGCGACTGCACCTGGTTCTCGAGCTGCAGGATGCGCGCGATGCCCTCGAGCGAGACGCCCTCGGAGGAGAGCCGGGCGACCTCGCGCAGCTGCACCACGTCGCGCATCGAGTAGCGGCGCGACTTGCCCGCGGTGCGGGTCGGGCTCACGAGCCCGAGCCGGTCGTACTGCCGGAGCGTCTGCGGGTGCATCCCCGCCAGCTCGGCGGCGACGGCGATCGCGAAGACGGGCGTGTTCTCGTCCATGTCTCCTCCTCCGACCGGTCGCGCCGATCCGGTGCTAGTAGCGGGCCTTCTCCAGGATGTCCTCGCGCGGGTCCTCGTCCGGCTCGGCGGCGGCGTAGGCCTCGAGGGCCTCACGGGCGGCGGCGGACAGGTGGCTCGGGACGGCGACCTGCAGGACGGCGAGCAGGTCGCCCGTGCCCTTGGGAGTCGTGACGCCGCGGCCCTTGACGCGCAGGACGCGGCCGCTCGGGGTGCCTGCGGCGACCCGGAGCTTGACGGGCTCGCCGCCGAGGGTCGGCACCTCGATCGTCGCGCCGAAGACCGCCTCGACGAAGGTCACGGGGACCGTCACGCGCAGGTTCAGCCCGTCGCGCTCGAACACCGGATGCTTGCGGACCGAGACGGTGAGCACCAGGTCGCCGGGATCACCGCCGTCCGGGCTGGGGCGGCCCTTGCCGCGGACGCGGATCTTCTGGTCGTCGGCCACGCCGGCCGGGATGCGCACCGAGAGGGTGCGCCCGTCGCCGGTCTGCAGCTGGACGGTGTCGCCCCGGGTCGCGGTGCGGAAGTCGATGGTGGTGCTGGCGGTGACGTCGGCGCCCTTCTGCGGGCCGCCGAAGCCGCGGTAGCCGCCGCTGGGCTGGCCGAAGCGGCTGCCTCCGCCGCCGAACATGCCGCCGAGGATGTCCTCGAAGCCGGGCGGCGGGCCCTGCTGGGTGCTGTAGGAGGTGCGCCCGCCCTGGCCGAACATGCCGCCGAAGACGTCGTCGAACCCTCCGGGCTGGCCTCCCGCGGTGAAGCGCGCTCCGCCGCCCATGGCGCGGATCTGGTCGTACTCCTTGCGCTGCTCGGCGTCCGAGAGCACGGTGTACGCCTCGCTGATCTCCTTGAAGCGCGCCTCGGCCTTCGCGTCCCCCGGGTTGGAGTCGGGGTGGAACTGGCGGGCGAGCTTGCGGTAGGTCTTCTTCAGGTCCGCGGCGGAGACGTCCTTGGACACGCCGAGGACCTTGTAGAAGTCCTTGTCGAACCAATCCTGGCTGGCCATGTGCCTCTTCCTGTGTCGAATGCGGCGAGGGACCCCGCCCCGGTCCGGCAGCGTGCTACCGAGCGGGGCGGGGTCCTCCGCGGTGGTGGTGCCGGTGGCGGGGTCAGTCGGCGGGGACTGCCACGACCACCTTGGCGGCCCGCAGCAGCGAGCCTCCGAGGTAGTAGCCCGCCTCGACGACGTCCGCGACCGTGGAGGTCTCGGCGCCGGGGGTGGGCTGCTGGAAGATCGCCTCGTGGATGTTCGGGTCGAACAGGTCGCCCACGGCGCCGGTCTTCACCAGGCCGAGCTTCTCCACTCCGCCGCGCAGCTTCTGCGCGATGGCCGTGAAGGGCCCGCCCTCGGCGAGGTCGCCGTGCTTCTCGGCGCGGTCGAGGTCGTCGAGCACGGGGAGGATGACCTTCACCGCGTCGCCGATCGCCCGCTCCTTGTCGACCTGGCGGTTCGCCTCGGTGCGCTTGCGGTAGTTCGCGTACTCCGCGGTCACCCGCTGGAGGTCGGCGAGGTGCTCGGCTGCGAGCGTCTCGGCGCTGGACTGTCCCGAGAGGAACGAGAGGTCGGCGTCCGAGAGGCTGGTCTCGACGTCGGGCCCCTCGGCCTCGATGAGGCCCTCCTGGTCCTGGGCGTCCTGCGCCGCCTCGACTCCCGCCTCGCCGCCGGTGGCCGGCTGCTCCTCGGGGAGGTCCTGGGGCTCGTTCTCGGCTGCCATGGCTACTTCGTGTCCTTCGGCTCGTCCTCGTCGATGACCTCGGCGTCGACGATGTCCTCGTCGTCCTTCTTGTCACCGTCGGCCGGAGCGTCCGCGGGGGCGCTCTGCGCGGCCTGGTCCTGGGAGTAGATCGCCTGGCCGATCTTGGTCTGCGAGGCGTTGAGGGCGTCGAACGCGGTCTTGACGGCCGCGTCGTCGTCGCCGGCGAGCGCGGTCTTCAGCGCGTCGACGTCTCCCTGCACCTCGGACTTGACGTCCTCGGGCAGCTTGTCCTCGTTGTCCTTGATCAGCTTGTCGATCGAGTACGCCAGGGTCTCGGCGTTGTTGCGGATCTCGGCGGCCTCGCGGCGGGCCTTGTCCTCGGCGGCGTGCTCCTCGGCCTCGCGGACCATGCGGTCGATGTCGTCCTTGGGCAGCGACGAGCCGCCCGTGATCGTCATCGACTGCTCCTTGCCGGTGCCCTTGTCCTTCGCGGACACGTGGACGATGCCGTTGGCGTCGATGTCGAAGGTGACCTCGACCTGCGGGATGCCGCGCGGGGCCGGCGCGATGCCGGTCAGCTCGAACGTGCCCAGGTTCTTGTTGTCGCGGGTGAACTCGCGCTCGCCCTGGAAGACCTGGATCGCGACGGACGGCTGGTTGTCGTCGGCCGTGGTGAAGGTCTCGGACCTCTTGGTCGGGATCGCGGTGTTGCGCTCGATGAGCTTCGTCATGATCCCGCCCTTGGTCTCGATGCCCAGCGAGAGCGGGGTCACGTCGATCAGGAGGACGTCCTTGCGCTCGCCCTTGAGGACGCCGGCCTGCAGCGCGGCGCCGACGGCGACGACCTCGTCCGGGTTGACGCCCTTGTTGGGCTCCTTGCCCCCGGTGAGCTTCTTGACGAGCTCGGCGACGGCCGGCATGCGGGTCGAGCCGCCGACGAGGACCACGTGAGCGATGTCCTCGACCTTGACGCCCGCCTCGGCGATGACGTCGGTGAAGGGCTTGCGGGTGCGCTCGATCAGGTCGCTGGTGAGCTCCTCGAACTTGGCGCGGGTGAGCGTCTCGTCGAGGTTCGCCGGACCGTTCTCGGTGAGCGAGAGGTAGGGCAGCTGGATGCTGGTCGAGGTGCTCGAGGAGAGCTCCTTCTTCGCCTGCTCCGCGGCCTCCTTGAGGCGCTGGCGAGCGATCTTGTCCTTCGAGACGTCGACGCCGGTCGAGTCCTTGAAGCGCTTGACCAGGTGGTCGACGACGCGCTGGTCCCAGTCGTCGCCGCCGAGGCGGTTGTCGCCCGAGGTCGCACGGACCTGGATGGTCGAGAAGTCGTCGTCCTTGCCCACCTC
This sequence comes from Rathayibacter sp. AY1B7, assembly GCF_002932735.1. Lineage (NCBI taxonomy): Bacteria > Bacillati > Actinomycetota > Actinomycetes > Micrococcales > Microbacteriaceae > Rathayibacter > Rathayibacter sp. AY1B7. The sequence goes on along the minus strand of NZ_PSWK01000002.1, from coordinate 69,603 downwards.
GAGGAGGGAGACGTCGAACGTTCCGCCGCCGAGGTCGAAGACGAGGATGAGCTCGTCCTCCTTGCCCTTGTCGAGGCCGTAGGCCAGCGCGGCCGCGGTGGGCTCGTTGATGATGCGCAGGACGTTGAGTCCGGCGATCTCGCCGGCGTCCTTGGTCGCCTGGCGCTCGGCGTCGTTGAAGTAGGCCGGGACGGTGATGACCGCGTCGGTCACCTTGTCGCCCAGGTACTGCTCCGCGTCGCGCTTGAGCTTGCCCAGGATGCGGGCCGAGATCTCCTGCGGGGTGTACTTCTTGTCCTCGACGCCGAAGGTCCAGTCGGTGCCCATGTGGCGCTTGACCGACGCGATGGTGCGGTCGACGTTGGTGACGGCCTGGCGCTTCGCGGTCTCGCCGACGAGCACCTCCCCGTCCTTGGTGAACGCCACGACGGACGGCGTGGTGCGGAAGCCCTCGGCGTTGGCGATGACGGTGGGCTCGCCTCCCTCGAGGACGGCCACGACAGAGTTGGTGGTTCCCAGGTCGATGCCTACGGCACGGGACATATGCGTTGTTCTCCTTCGCGATCGGCGTCGCGCGGGCGGCTGCCGGTCAGTTGACGGGTGGTGCGGAATCCTCTGCGGGAGTTGAGCCCCGCACGCTCAAGTTTACGCATCCGTCGTCTCGCGTCAAGTCCGGAGGCGAGAAGTTGAGTCGCATCGGCTCAACTCTCAGACTCACGGGTCCCGCCGCTTCCGGCCGTTCACCTCCTCCCCCTACGGTGGGCCCATGACGACGCGCACCGGCCGCTGGCCCGTCCTCGCCTGGGGCCTGTGGGACTGGGGCGGATCGGCCTTCAACGCGGTGGTGACCACCTTCGTCTTCACCGTCTACCTGACCACCGACGGGCTCTTCGGCACCTCGAGCGGAGTCTCGGCCGCGCTCGGCTGGTCCCTCGCCGCCGCCGGCGTGGTCGTCGCCGTCATCGCGCCGATCACCGGCCGCCGGGCCGACCTCGGCGGGCACCGCCGGCTCTGGCTCGGGATCCACTCCGCCGTCGTCGTCCTCTGCATCCTGCTGATGTTCCTCGTGCGCCCCGACCCGGCCCTCCTCTGGCTGGGACTCGGACTGCTCGCGGTCGGCACGGTCTTCTTCGAGTTCGCGAGCGTCAACTACAACGCGATGCTCCTCCAGGTCTCGACCCGGGCGACCATCGGCCGCGTCTCCGGCTTCGGGTGGGGCATGGGCTACGTCGGCGGGATCGTCCTGCTGCTGATCGTGTACTTCGGCTTCATCTCGCCCGAGGTCGGGCTCTTCGGAGTGACGGGGGACGACGGCCTCGACGTGCGCGTCTCGATCCTGGTCGCCGGCGTGTGGTTCGCCGTCTTCGCCCTCCCTGTGCTGGTCGCGGTGCCGGAGACGCCGGCGCGCGCGAGCCGGGCGGAGCGCGTCGGCGTGATCGCCTCCTACCGCGCGCTCTTCGCGCAGGTCGCCGGCCTCTGGCGCGAGAGCCGCAGCACCGTGGCCTTCCTCATCGCCAGCGCGGTGTTCCGCGACGGGCTCACCGGGGTCTTCACCTTCGGCGGCGTGCTGGCGCAGGGCACCTTCGGCTTCGACGCCGGCGAGGTGATCCTCTTCGCCATCGCCGCGAACGTCGTGGCCGGAGTGGCGACCATCTCGGTCGGCGCGCTCGACGACCGCATCGGCCCCAAGGCCGTGATCGTCGCCTCGCTCATCGGCCTGGTCGTCTGCGGCACCGCCGTCTTCGTCCTGCACGACGGGGGGAGCACGGTGTTCTGGATCTTCGGCCTGCTGCTGTGCCTGTTCGTCGGCCCGGCGCAGTCGGCGAGCCGCAGCTACCTCGCCCGCCTCATCCCGGAGGGACGCGAGGGCGAGATCTTCGGCCTCTACGCGACCACCGGGCGGGCGGCCTCGTTCCTCGCGCCCGCCGCCTTCGCAGCCGCCGTCTCGATCGCCGCGGCCGTCTCGGGCAGCGGCGAGGCGAACGTGCAGTACTGGGGCATCCTCGGGCTCGTCCTCGTCCTCGCCGTGGGGCTGGTGCTGCTCCTGCCGGTGCGCCGTCCGCCGGCCACCGCCCCCGTCGTGCCGGAGCCGCGGCTCGCTCCGCCCGCCCGCCGGGACTGACGAGGCCCGGCCCGCGGAGACGCGGGCGAGGACCTCCCCGCGCCGGCGGCCGCGGATCAGACCGTGGCGATCCAGAACACGATCAGCAGGAGCGTGACGAGGAAGCCGGTCAGGAAGTTCAGCGCGAGGAAGCGCTTCCAGCCCGCATTCGCCCGCTCCGCCTCGGCGTCCTCGAGCGACCGGTACGGCCAGATGCTCACCGCGTACGGCACCGCGAGGATCGCCGCGAGAGTCCCCGGCCAGGGCAGCAGGAGCAGGAGCAGGCCGCTCGCGACGTAGGCGGCGATGGCGAAGCGCGTGGTCGCCTTCGCTCCGATCACGGTCGCGATCGAGCCGATGCCGCCCGCCCGGTCGGCCAGGATGTCCTGCACCGCGCCGAAGGCGTGGCTCGCGATCCCCCAGAGGAAGAACGCCACGAGCAGCGCCACGAGAGGTCCGGTGACCACGGTGCCCGCGAGGGCGATCCCGTAGACGGCCGGGCTGACGAAGTGGGTCGCCGAGGTCAGCGAGTCGACGAACGGACGCTCCTTGAAGCGGAGCCCCGGCGCACTGTAGGCGATCACCGCGAAGACGCTGATCGCGAGGACCAGCCACGAGACCGGGGATCCGAGCAGCACGAGCGCCACCAGGAACGGCACGTTCGTGGCCACCGCCGCGATCAGCGTCGCGCGGTGCTCGCTCCGGTCGAGCACGGCGCCCTCGACGCCGCCTTTGCGGGGGTTCCGCAGGTCGGACTCGTAGTCGAAGACGTCGTTGATCCCGTACATCGCGAGGTTGTAGGGGATGAGGAAGTAGATCGTGCCGAGCACGAAGGCGAGGTCGATCTCGCGGGTGGTCAGCAGGTACGCCGCGGCGAACGGGTAGGCGGTGTTGACCCAGCTCAGCGGGCGGCTCGAGACGAACAGCGCGCGCAGCCGGTTCACGGCTCGCTCCGACGACGCGAGGGCAGGAGCACCCAGAGCGCCGGGAGGGCGAGGGCCGCGGCGATCGCGTAGGCGAAGTCCTCGATCGGAGCGACACCGATCCGGATGCCCGAGATCAGGTCGTCGTCGTAGGCGACCAGCAGGCCCACTCCGATCATGATGTTGTCGAACACGGCGGTCATCACCAGCAGCACGGCGAGCGTGCCGAGGACGGCGGGCAGGCGCAGGACGCGTCGGCGCAGCGCGAGCAGCAGCAGCACCAGCACCACCGCGAGGAACACGGCGTTGAGGAGGAGGTAGGTCACGCGCGCGCCTCCGCCCGCCGGGCGACGCGCTGCGAGAGGAAGCCGTGCACGTCCATCGTCAGGTAACAGAGCAGGGTGAGGAAGAGGACCTCCTCGACCGGGAGCTCCGGCGCGATCTGCAGGCCGGTCATGTAGGAGGTCTCTCCGCGGAAGAAGACGCCCAGGCCGATCCCCACGAGGTCCCAGACCAGGAAGAACGCGACGCCCACGGGCAGCACGATCGCCGCGCGTCGCGCGTCCGCCCAGAAGAACAGCCGGAAGCGGCGATCGAGCACGATCATCCCGGTGATCGAGACGAGGAGCGCGAGCAGGTAGAGGATCCCCACGCCTACTCCCCCACGGCGACGGGCGCGACCGGAGCGGACGGCGCCTCCCGCACGGGCAGCGGCTCGGTCGACACGTCGCCGCGCACGCGCTTGAGCATGACCTCGGCGCTGATGATGCACATCGGCAGGCCGATGCCGGGGATCGTGGAGCTGCCGGCGAAGAGCAGGCCGTCGACGTGCCGGCTGACGTTTCCGGCCCGGAAGAAGGCGCTCTGCGAGAGGACGTGGGCCGGTCCGAGCATCGAGCCGCGCCAGGCGCCGAGGTCGCTCTCGAAGTCGGCCGGGCCGATGGTGCGGCGGACGACGATCCGCTCGGCCAGGTCGGCCGCGCCGGTCCAGGACGCGATCTGCGCGATGGCCTGGTCGGCGATGGCCTCGACGCGCGCGTCGCCCGCGCCGTCGACTCCGCCGTGGCCGATCGAGGTGTCGGCCGGGATCGGCACGAGCACGAACAGGTTCTCGTGCCCCTCCGGAGCCGTGCTCGCGTCGGTCGCGCTCGGGCGGCAGACGTAGATCGACGCGGGATCGGGGACGGTCGGGTGCTCGCCGAAGATCTTGTCGAAGTTGTCGCGCCAGTCCTTCGTGAAGAGCAGGGTGTGGTGCTCGAGCTCGGGCAGCTCCCCGCGCACGCCCAGGAGGACGAGGACGGCGCTCGGGCCGGGCTCGCGCTTCTCCCAGTAGGCGGGCGGGTAGGTCCGCAGCTCCTCGGGGAGGAGCGACTGCTCGGTGGTGAAGAGGTCGGAGGCGTTGACGACCAGGTCGGCGGGGATCCGCTCCGTGCCGTCGGGGCCCGTGAACTCGACTCCGACGACCTCGGCGCCGCGGCGTCCGCCGCGGGGCGAGCGGGCGGTGAGGATCCGCGTCGCGGGCGAGGACGTGCGGACGGTGACGCCGGCCTCCTCGGCGACGTCGGCGACCGCCTCGATCAGCTTCGTGAATCCGCCCATCGGATAGAGCACGCCGTCGGCGAGGTCGAGGTGGCTCATCAGGTGGTACATGCTCGGCGCGGCGAACGGCGAGGAGCCGAGGAAGACGGCCGGGTAGCCGAGGATCTGGCGCAGCCGGTTGTCGGTGACCGCCGTCGCCGCGAACGTGTCGAGCGGAGTGAGCAGCAGGCGGCCGAGCCTCCCGGTCCGGCTGAGCACGTCGCGGCGCAGCAGCGGGAGGAAGGACGAGAAGCTCGTGTAGAGGAAGCGGCGCTTGGCCATCTCGTAGGTGTCGCGCGCGGAGTCGAGGTATGCGCGCATCCGCTCGCCCGCTCCGGGCTCGATGCTCTCGAAGAGCGCGAGGTTCGACTCGAGGTCGGCGAGCACGTCGATCGGCTCGTCGACGCCCTCGCTGTAGACCCGGTAGCCGGGGTCGAGCGTGACGAGGTCGAGGCGCTCCTCGGCGCTGGTGCCCATGAGGCGGAAGAAGTGGTCGAACACCTCGGGCATCAGGTACCAGGAGGGACCGGTATCGAAGCGGAAGCCCTCGTGCTCCCACGAGCCGGCGCGGCCGCCGACGGCCTCGCGCGCCTCCAGGAGGGTCACGTCGTAGCCGTCGCGCGCGAGCAGCGCGGCGGAGGCGAGTCCGCCGATCCCCCCGCCGATGACGACGGCGCGGTGCGGGCCGGTCCTCGAGCGGGTCGCGCGGACGGGGCCGGGGCCCAGGCGCGGGCCGAGCGTCGACACGGCCGCCTTGGCCGCGAGCGCCGCCTTGGCGGCCGTGGGCACGCTGACGCGGGCGCGGAGGAGCTCCTCGGCGGGCGTCGCGCGGATCCGGTCGGCCAGGGCGGCGAAGAGGGAGTGGGCCAGCAGGACCGCGCGCCGACTCGAGCGCGGGAGCTCGGCCACGATGGCTGCGGCCTCGGCGAGGTCGTCGTCGAGGTCGGCGAGCAGCGAGGCCTTGTCGCGCTCGGAGAACGCCCGCGGGTCGACTCCGGGGAAGTAGCTGCGGCCGAGGCCGTCGACGTCGGCGGCGAGATCGCGGAGGAAGTTGACCTTCTGGAACGCGGCGCCCAGGCGGCGCGCTCCGGCCACGAGCCGCTCGCGGGCGGCCTCGGAGACGAGCCCCGCGTCCGGCGCCGCGAGGAACACGTGCAGGCACATCAGCCCGACGACCTCGGCGGAGCCGTAGACGTAGGCCTCGAAGGACTCGGGGGTGTGCTCGGTCTCGCGGAGGTCGGCGCGCATCGACGCGAAGAACGGCCGGGTGAGCTCGGTGCCGAATCCGGTCGCCCGCGCGGTCCGAGCGAAGGCGTGGATCACGAGGTTGGAGCTGTAGCCGGAGGCGAGCGCGCGCTCGGTCTCGGCCTCGAAGGCGTCGAGAGACTCCTCCACCGCGGCCCGATCGAGACGGGCCTCCTCGGCGACGCCGTCGACGATCTCGTCGGCGACGCGCACGAGGGCGTAGACGTCCTCCACCCGCTCGCGGACACCCGGGGCTAGCAGACGCGTGGCCAGCCCGAAGGAGGTGGAGTAGCGGCGGATCACCTGCGCGGACGACTCGTGCGCGACGCGGTCGTACAGTTCGCTCTGGCGGCTCATCGTGCCACCGTACGGGGGCTCGGCCGGGCGGAGCGCATCGTCGCGCGCATCCGCGCGTGGCGGACAGCGCTCATCGGGTGCGCCCGACCACGCTGGCCACCAGCGGGCGGACCTCGTTGCGGAACGCCTCCGACACCGCGGGCGTCTCCAGAGCCGCCCAGGCGCGATCGGCGAACTGGTTCGCGAGCCCCTCGGCGTAGCTGCGGGCGCCGCACTCCTCGAGGATGCCGCGCACCTTCTCCGCGGTCTCGGGCGCGAGGTGCTCGTCGCCGATCAGCGCCTCGATGTCGGGCCAGCAGTCCGTGCCGGCCGCGTGGGCGATGAGGACGGTGCGCTTGCCCTCGCGGAGGTCGCCCAGCGTGGTCTTGCCGGTCTGCCCCTCCGAGCCGAAGACCCCGAGCAGGTCGTCGACGATCTGATAGGCGATGCCGATCCAGCGGCCGAACTCGCCGAGGGCGTCCACCGCGGCGTCCGAGGCCCCGGCGAGGATCGCTCCGGCCTGGAGCGGCGCCTCGAACGAGTAGACGGCCGTCTTGAGGCGCTCCATCTCGAGCACCTCGTCGACCGAGGGCATGCCCGGCATGAGGGAGAAGTCCACATCGGCCAGCTCACCCGCGGCGGAGGCGAAGACGGCCTCGTCGAGCAGGGTGAGCAGGCGGGCCCGCACGCCGTCGGAGGCGCCGACGCCCTCGACGAGGCGGTGGGCGCCGGTGAGGGCGAGGTCCCCGGCGATCACGGCCACCGAGGTGCCCCGGTGCTCGGCGATCGGGATGGAGAGGCCCGCGGTCGTCGCCTCGTCGCGGTAGCTGCCCGAGACGTTCGGGCCGCCGCGGCGCACGAAGTCGCGGTCGATCACGTCGTCGTGCACGATCAGCGCGGTGTGCAGCAGCTCGAACGCCGCGCCGAGATGGGCGGCGGCCTCCGGATCCTGGCCGCCGTGGGCCTCGTACGCGGAGATCACCATCAGCGGGCGGAAGCGCTTGCCGCCGCGGGTGTTGGCCTCCAGCGTCTGCCAGAGGGTCAGGTAGCGGGGTCCGAGACGCACCGCCCGGGACCTCGCCAACGAGAAGAACCTGTCCAGGACGGCATCGACGTGCTCCTGCCTCAACCGGGACAGAACCACGGGGTCGCGCGTATCCACGTGGGAAGGCTAACAAAGGGGAGAACCAGGACGATAAGCCGGCTGATGTGTTGCGGCGTGCTTGACTTGCGGGTATGACTTCGCCAGCCGCCACTGTGCAGACGGACCGGATCGAGCAGGTGGTCCTCCTCGACGAGGCCGGGAACGCCGTGGGGGTCGCCGACAAGGCGACCGTGCACGACACGGCCACTCCCCTGCACCTCGCGTTCTCCTGCCACGTCTTCTCCCCGGACGGCGCGCTTCTGGTGACCCGCCGCGCACTCGAGAAGCGCACCTGGCCGGGCGTCTGGACCAACTCCTTCTGCGGGCACCCCGCCCCGGGCGAGCGGATCGAGGACGCCGTCGTCCGCCGGGCCGAGCGCGAGCTCGGCGCCCGGCTGGCCACGCTGGAGGTCGCCCTGCCGGACTTCCGCTACCGCGCGGTCGACGCGTCCGGCGTCGTCGAGAACGAGATCTGCCCCGTCTACACGGCGACGCTGTCGAGCCGCGACGCCCTCGATCCGCGCCTCGACGAGGTCATGGACTACGAGTGGGTCGACGCCGAGGCGACGCTCGCCGCCGTCCGCTCGACCCCCTGGGCGTTCTCCCCCTGGCTCGTGCTGCAGCTCCCCCGCCTGCTGGGCTGACCCCCGCGCCCTGATCCCTGCGCCGGAGTCAGTCGGTGTAGACGTCCGTGCGGTGGAAGTTGAGCGCCGACCGCGACGCGGTCGGACCGCGCTGGCCCTGGTACCGCGAGCTGTACTCCGCCGAGCCGTAGGGCTTCTCGGCGGGCGAGCTGAGGCGGAAGAAGCACATCTGGCCGATCTTCATCCCCGGCCAGAGCGTGATGGGGAGCGTCGCGACGTTGCTGAGCTCGAGGGTGACGTGGCCGGTGAAGCCCGGATCGATGAATCCGGCGGTCGAGTGGGTCAGCAGCCCGAGCCGTCCGAGAGAGCTCTTGCCCTCGAGGCGCGCCGCGATGTCGTCCGGCAGCGACACCTCCTCGTAGGTCGAGCCGAGCACGAACTCTCCCGGGTGGAGGATGAACGGCTCGCCCTGCGGCGTCTCGACCAGGCGGGTCAGCTCGGGCTGGTCCTCGGCCGGATCGATGTACGGGTAGCGGTGGTTGTCGAACAGCCGGAAGAAGCGGTCGAGGCGCACATCGACGGACGACGGCTGCAGCATCGACGGATCGTGCGGGGCGAGCCCCACGCGGCCGGAGGCGAGTTCGAGCGAGATGTCGCGGTCGGAGAGGAGCACGCTGCGATCCTAGGGCGTGGCGCGACCCCGGGGCATGGGCCGGCTCCGGGCCTTGCTACGATGTCCTGGTGCGCCCGAGCGGCGCCGCGCGAGTGTAGTTCAATGGTAGAACTTCTGCTTCCCAAGCAGATGGCGCGGGTTCGATTCCCGTCACTCGCTCTCCTCCCCCTCGTCTGCGGCCGGTCCTCCGGCCCGATGCGAACGGCTCCTCCTCCGGCGCTGCAGCGGCGTCCGGCAGCGCAGCGGCGTCCGGCAGCCCAGCGGCGTCCGCCAGCCCAGCGGTATCCGTCAGCCCAGCAGCGGCAGCCGCCCGACGATCCTGTCGATCCGGTTCCTCGGCCCCACCAGGCTGACCGCGAGGTACTGCAGCTCGTCGGAGCCGCTCGCCGCCACCGCCTCCCGGTACTCGTCGTACACCCGGGTGGCCTGCGCCGACGCGGGCATGTCGGCGACGAACGTCCCCTCGTGCGCCTCGGCCTTCGCGCGGATCGCGAGCAGGGTGGCCGCGTCGGCGGCGAGGACCGTGCAGCCGGCCCACGGCAGACCGGGATGCAGCGATCCGGACGCGTCGGCGGGGCTCGGTCCGAGCAGTCCCACGACGTGCGCGGCCGTCGCGGCGCCCACGCAGATCGCGGCGTTCACGGCGCGACCGGCGGGGAGGGACTCGTCGACGACGACCACCCACTTGAGGCGAGCCGAGCGGGTGGGCGCGGCGGTGTCGATCTCGTCGGGGTGGAAGCCGACGGCGTCGGGGGCGGGGATGGTCATGATGCTCCTCGGTTCGTGCGAAGTGACGTCACGAAGAGTAGGCAGGAGGGCTCCCCTGCGGCAGGATCTCCGTATGAACGACCAGCAGAACGGCCCAGGAGCGGCACTCGACGAACTCGACGTCCGGATCCTGCAGGTCCTGCAGTCGGATGCACGGATCACGAACCGGGACCTCGCAGCCGCCGTGCACGTCTCGCCCACCACCGCCCTCGACCGAACGAGGAGCCTCCGGCGCCGCGGCGTCATCACCGGCGCGACGCTCACTCTCGACTTCGCGGCCCTCGGGCGCGGCGTGCAGGCGCTGATCGCGGTCCGCATCCGTCCGCCGTCGCGCGAGATCATCGAGGCCTTCCGCGACTGGGTCGCCGGCCTCGACGAGACGGTCGGCGTGTTCGTCACCTCCGGCTCGGAGGACTTCATCATCCACGTCGCCGTCCGCGACAACCAGGACCTCTACGCCTTCGTCATCGACGAGCTGACGCAGCGCCGCGAGGTCGCCGACGTGCGCACCTCGGTCGTCTACGAGCACCTGCGCGAGCAGGTCGTCCTGCCGCTGGAGCCGCACGGCCGCGCGGAGCGGTGAGGCGCCCGAGCTGCGTTCCGACGCGACACGCCGGGCGGATCAGTGGCAGCGCGCGGGATCGCGGGACGCAGAGGGCAGGGTGGAGGGGTGACAGAGCTCGTCCAGATCCCGTCGCCGGGCGTCGCCCTCGAGTACGGGCACCCCGGCCGGCCCGTGGTGGTCGTGCTGCACGACGTCTTCGGGCGCCTGCCGTGGCTGGAGCCGTTCGCCGAGGCCGTGGCGAAGCACGGCTACCACGTGCTCGTGCCCGACCTCTACGACGGCTGGGCCACGCTCGCCCCGGAGGACGCGCGCGACCTCGCCGCGATGGCCGCGCAGGACCGCACCCTCGCCGCCGTCGCCGAGGCGGTCGGCACCGGAGTCGCGGCCGGGGCACCGCGCAGCGCCGTCATCGGCTTCGGCTTCGGCGGCCGCCTCGGGCTGCTCGCCGCGGGCACCGGGCTCGTGGACGCGGTGGTCGCGTACTACGCCACCCTCGGTGCGGAGGAGCACGTGCTGGTCCCGTGCCCCACCCTCCTGCACTACGCGCAGAGCGACGAGTGGCCCGCGGGCGACGACCCGGAGTCGTTCGTCGGGCGGCTGAAGGAGTCGGGGACGCCGGTCACGGCGCACACCTACCCGGACACGCAGCGGCACTTCGCGAACGGCAACCTGCGCGACGCGGTCAGCCCCGCCTCCGCGGCGCTCGCCTACGCGCGGACGCTCTCGTTCCTCAATCCGCAGCTCATCGACACCTGAGCTCAGCCCTGCACGTCGTGCAGGTGGTGCTGGACGTCGTGCAGGTAGTAGCGGGCGATCGTGTCGACCGTGAACGCCGCGCCGTCGCTGCGGCGGCCTCGGCGCTGCCACTGAGCGCCGGCGACGGAGTCGAACACCTCGGCGATGCGCTCGGCCGCCTCGACCAGCTCGCGGCCGACCGTCGCGGGGTCCTGCTGGTCGTAGCGCTCCTCCACGGCGGTGACGTCCTGGTCCCAGTTGGGGTAGAGCGGGTCGTCGCCGGCGAGCATCAGCTGCACACGGGTGCGGTAGATGCGGTGCACGTCGCGCACGTGCGCGGCGTACTCGAGCGGCGACCAGGTCTCGTCGTCGGGCCGGCCCGCCGCGTCGTCGCGGTCGAGCACGTAGGGCCAGGCGGCGGCGTTCTCGCGGATGAGCTCGGCGACCTCGTCGGCGTCGACGAGCGAGGCGTCGAAACCGCACTCGAGGCAGGGGCACTCGAGGACCCAGGTCCAGTCCTTGGTGTCGGGAGTGATCGGCATGGCACCAGAGTAGGGCGCCGCCGGATCAGCAGCGCGTCGGGGTCCCCTGCACGGCGCCGCGCTCGCCGTCGGCCGTCCACGGGAGCCGGGGCAGGCCCTCGGCTCCCGCCGCGGCTCCCTGCTCGACCGCGATGGCGGCCAGGGTGCGGGCGACCGTCGCGGCGAAGTCGCCGCCGGGCGTCGAGCTGTTGATCGAGACGGCCACGGTCAGGCCCGAGACCGGGTCGGAGTAGGCCGCGGTGACGAAGCCGGGCGCGAGGCCCGAGAAGCCGCGGAGGGGTCCCGCCTCGTGCCCGCCGAGCCCGGCGCGGAGGTAGTCGGCGCGGCCCTGGCCCTGGACGACCGGGTCCTGCCACATGGCGTCGCCCGCGGGATCGGCCGCGAGACCCGTCGCCAGCCGCCGGAGGTCCTCCAGATCGGTCAGCGCTCCGCCCGCGGCGCCGAGCGCGGACGGGGACGCGGCGGTGACGTCGAGGCGCACGTCGCAGCGCTTCTCCCCGGTCGCCGGGTCCAGCGCGACCGCGTAGCCGCGGGGGGACGGAGCGGGCAGGTCGACCTCGGAGGCGTCTGGCAGCTCCGTGCTGCGCAGCCCGTACCGCGGCACCACGTACTGGTCGTAGAGCTCCCCGATGCTCCGACCGGTCACCTGCGCGGCGACGATGCCGGCGAGCAGCGGACCGGTGGCGGAGTCGGACCACGCCGCTCCGGGCTCGGCCGAGGCGCCGCGCACCTGGGCCGCGGCGAGCAGCTCGAGCGTCGGCCACTGCCGCGGGGGGTTCTGGAGCACGGTCGGCCAGAGCGCCGAGCGGAAGTCGGCCAGGCCGGAGGTGTGCGCGCAGAGCTCGCGCAGGGTGAGCCCGTCGATGCCGGGCAGGGAGCGCAGCGTCTCGCCGACGTCGGCGTCGAGGTCGACCCGGCCGGAGTCGGCGAGGGCGAGGACCACGTCGCAGGTCATCGCCTCGGTGCCGCCGGTGCCGAGCCGCAGGTGCGCGTCGGTGGTGAGGGCGGTGGTGCGCTCGTCCGACTCCCAGCCGACCGCGCCCTCCCAGCTGCCGCCCCACGGCGACCAGACACCGGCGACCGCTCCGGTCGCGCCGGCGACGCCGACCGTCTCGTCGAGGAACCCCGACAGGGCGGAGGCGAGCTCCTCCGACGCCGCCTGCGCGGGCGCCTCCGCCACGCGCGAGGCGGCGGCGGGCGTGCAGCCGGCCAGTGCGAGCACGAGGACCGGGACGACGAGCAGCCCCGTCCGCGTCCGTCTGCGAGATCCCATGCCGTGCGACTCCCCCGTCGTCTGCGAACGGCACCACTGTACGGGGGCTCCGTCGGGCCGGAGAGGGCCGCTGAGCGCCCGATCGCGATTCGTGTCCTGACCGTGACCGGCGGAGTCCACCCCGTTCCCAAACCGGCAGGCGCCCGGTTACGAAGAGAGGGAGTACAGCGCAGAGGCGCTGCTCGAAGGAGGTAAGAGACCATGCGCAGATCCCCCAATCGACTGCTGGCGACTCTCTTCGGAGCCGTCTACGTCGTCGTCGGGCTGCTCGGCTTCGTCGTGACCGGAGGCGTGCAGTTCCTCTCGACCGAAGGCGGGCTCCTGCTCGGCATCTTCGAGGTGAACCCGCTGCACAACATCGCCCACCTGCTCATCGGAGGCGCGCTGCTGATCGCGGGCCTGTCGACCGTCGCCGCGGCGAAGACCGTCAACGTGACCGTCGGAGCGGTGTACCTGCTGCTCGGCATCGTCGGCTTCTTCCTGGTCGACACCGCTCTGAACGTGCTGGCGCTGAACACCGCCGACCACTTCCTGCACCTGGCCAGCGCGCTGGTGCTCCTGGGAGTCGGACTCGGCACCGAGAAGACGGCGAGGACGCGCACCGCCGCGACCGCCTGACCAGGGCGGCACCCGCCGCCCCCCTCTACTCCGTCCGCCGTGGGCCCGCCGTTTTCCGCGGCGGACGGACTGAACGGCCCCGGACGACACGATGCGGTGTGTCGATCCGGGGCCTCCTCTTCTTCCCCGATCCAGCGAAGGAGCCGCCATGACCACCGTGGCCCGCTGCAACGCCGCTTTCGCCGGACTCGGCGCCGGGCTCGTCCACCTCTCGCTCGCCGCCGGCGGCGAGGGCGTGCAGGCCCCGGTGATCGGAGTGCTCGGTGCCGTCGAGATCCTCTGGGCGGTCCTCGTCCTGGCGCGCGGCCGGATCGTCGTGCCGCGCTCCGCGCTGGTCGTCGCGGTCGCCTCCCTGGCGGCGTTCGCCCTCGCTCTGGCCCTCGGCGCACTCGCCGAGCCCCTCCCCGCGCTGGCCGCCGCGGCCCTCCAGCTGATCGCGGTCGCCGTGGTGGCCGTCTCGCTCCGCTCTCCGCGCGTCGAGGAGAAGGCCGTCTCGCCGTCGCGAGCTCTCGTCGGACTCCTGGCCGGCGCGCTCACCGTCTCCGCCCTCGCCACCCCCGCCATGGCCGCCTCCTCGGGCGGCTCGGGCGACATGGGCGGGATGATGCACTCCGTCGTCGACCGCGGACACGGGCACTGACGCCCTCTGGTCCCGGCGGCCCCGCTCGGCTAAGGTAAGGCAGACCTCAGTCGCCGAGGGAGGCCACCGTGTCGAACGTCATCCCGTTCTCCGAGGCCCTGCGCCTGCGCATCGGGCAGTCCGGCGCGGACGACGAGGGCGCCGCCTTCATGACCTCGCTGATGACCGGCTCCGGCAGCCGCGACGACTACATCGCGCTCATCTCGCAGCACTACTTCGTCTACGAGGCCCTCGAGGCCGTGGCGGAGGACATGGCCGGCGATCCGGTCGCGGAGCCCTTCCTCTCGGCCAAGCTCACCCGGCTCCCCGCGATCGCGGAGGACCTGCGCTTCCTCGTCGGCGAGGACTGGCGGGAACGAATCCGCCCGCTGCCCTCGACCGGCGCCTACGTCGACCGGATCCGCACCGTGGCCGCGGGCTGGAGCGGCGGCTTCGTCGCCCACCACTACACGCGCTACCTCGGCGACCTCTCCGGCTGCGCGATCGTCCGCGGGCTGCTGCAGCGGCGGTTCGGCTTCGAGACCAACGGCGTCGGCTTCTTCCTCTTCGGCGAGATCGCCGCACCGTCGGCCTTCCGCGCCACCTATCGCGAGCAGCTCGACGCCGCGGGCTGGGACGAGGAGGAGCGCGAGCGGGTCATCGCGGAGGTCGCGGAGGCGTACCGGCTGACGACGGAGCTGTTCCGCGATCTCGCCCGGACCTGCGCGGCGGCCTGAGGGCCTGCTCCGACCTCCTCCGCGGGGCGTCAATCCGCGGACGCCTCCGCGACGGCGGCCGGCTCGGCTCGCCGTTCGGACATGAAGCGCAGCACGTCCTTGTCGACGATGATGTCGCTCGGCCGGAGCGGCCGCGTCAGGTAGAGCCCCTCGAGGCTCGTGATGCGGCTGAGCGCCACGTAGGTCTGCCCGGGCGCGAAGGCGCGCTGCCCGAGGTCGACCACGGCGGAGTCGTAGGTCTTGCCCTGCGACTTGTGGATCGTGACCGCCCACGCCAGGCGGAGCGGGAACTGCGCGAACTCGGCGACGATCTCGCGGGTGAGCTTCTTCGTCGCGGCGGAGTAGGAGTAGCGGTAGCGCTCCCAGGTCGCGGGCTCGACCTCGTGGACCTCGCCGTCCACCTCGACCCACACCGTCCCCGCGACCTTCGTCACCCGGCCGATCGTGCCGTTCACCCAGCGCTGCTCGGAGTCGTTGCGCAGGAACATCACGTGCGCGCCGATCTTGAGCTCGAGGTTCTGGTCCGCCGGATAGGCGCGCCCGCCGAAGTCGCCGCTGATCTCGGCCGACGCGGTCTTCAGCGGGCCCTTCAGCCGCGCGAGCGCCGCCTGGTTGATGCGGTTGACCGTGTCGTTGCGGGTCGCGAGCGTGATCGCGTCGTCGGCCGGAGGCGTCCGCGCGCCCGCCGCGTTCAGCACGTCGGCGATCTCCTTCGTCACCATGCCGAAGCGGACCGCGTTGAGCATCCACTTGAAGCGCTCGTCGCTCTGCCGGTGGATCCGGCCGAGCTCGACGATCCGCAGCGGCGCCTCCTGCCAGACGAGGGCGTCGAAGAACCACAGCGAGCGGTAGCGGTCGGCGAAGTAGGCGCGCTCCTCCGGATCGCCGGGAACGGGCGCGAGCTGGAACGGGTCGCCGAAGAGGACGACCTGCACGCCCCCGAACGGCTCGGAGCGCCGCTGCCGCGCCTGCCGGAGGCTGCGGTCGATCCCGTCGAGCAGGTCGGCGTTGACCATGGAGATCTCGTCGATGACGAGTGTGTCGATGGTGTTGAGGAGCTTGCGCAGCTCGGGCGGCTGGTCGAGGTCGGAGTCGGCGATGACGCCGATCGGCAGTCGGAAGAGCGAGTGGATGGTCTGGCCGCCGACGTTCAGCGCCGCGACGCCGGTGGGGGCGCAGATGACGATCTGCTTGTCGGTGTTCCAGCTCAGGTGGTTGAGCAGGGTGGACTTGCCCGTGCCCGCGCGACCCGTGACGAACAGGTGCTCGCGCGTGTTCTCGATGAGGTCGAAGACCCGCTGCTGCTCGTCGGAGAGGGTCGGCTGAGTCACCGCTCCACTGTACCCGCGGGCCGCCGGGACCCCGGGGCCCGGGCGCGGATCAGCCGCGCTTCTGGAGGGCGGCCAGGCGGTCGTTGTAGGCCGTGAGCTCGGCCTCTCCGGTGCGGTCGGCCTGGCGGTCGCGGCGCTTGGTCTCGCGGGCGTCGGAGCGGCTCCACATCATCGCGACGACGATCGCGAGCGCGAGGGTGGGGATCTCGCCGATGCTCCACGCGATGCCGCCGGCCGCCTGCTGATCGGCGAGCGCGGAGGTGCCCCAGCCCATCGCTCCGTACCAGTCGGCGAGGAGCAGCCCCTCCCCCGTCATCAGTGCGAGGCCGAAGAAGGCGTGGAACGCCATGGTGCCCAGCAGCAGCAGCAGGCGCATCGCGTAGGGCACGCGGTGCACGCTCGGGTCCACTCCGATCAGGACGCTGACGAAGAGGTAGCCGGTGATCAGGAAGTGGACGATCATCCACTCGTGGCCGATGTGGTCCGTGGTGGCCCAGCGGAACAGCGGGGAGTAGTAGAAGCCCCAGAGCGACCCGACGAACAGCAGCGCGGCGACGATCGGGTGCGAGATCGCGGTGGCGAAGCGCGAGTGCACGGCGAGCAGCACCCACTCGCGGGCGCCGCGGGAGCCGTCGGTGCGGCGGGCGGCGGCGCGGGCGATGAGCGTGACCGGTGCCGCCGGGACGAGCAGCAGCGGCACCGCCATGGTGAGGACCATGTGCGAGAGCATGTGGGCGCTGAACAGGTACTTCTCGTACGCGTTCACCCCGCCGTTCGTGATGTAGGCCAGGAGGAGCATGCCCGCGATCCAGAGGATCGTGCGGTGCAGGGGCCAGCGGTCGCCGCGGCGGTGCAGGCGCACCACTCCGGCGACGTAGAACGCGATGGCGAAGGAGCAGACCAGGAGCCAGACCAGGTCGATGTTCCAGAGCGTGAGGAAGTTCATCGCGCTCGCGGGCGGCGGCAGGGGCTCGCCCGTCAGCAGCTGGGCCGGGGTCGGATCCGTGAGCTGGCTCGCGGCGATCTGGTCGACCGGGGTCGCGGTGCGCGCGAGCGCCGCGGCGACTCCGGACGCGATCCCCATGAAGGCGATCTCGGCGCCGACGAGCCACCAGAAGCTGCGGCCGCCGACGCCGCCGGCCTTCCGCATCCGCTCGATGAGGTAGCGGCGCTGCAGAACGCCGAACAGGCCCAGCGCGACCAGCGCCGCGACCTTGACCAGCACGAGGATCCCGTAGCCGGTGAGCAGGTTGTCGAGAGTGGCGAGCCGGAGCTCGGCGCTGACGTAGCCGGACGCCGCGACCACGACGAAGCTCACGAGCGCGAGGCTGGAGTAGCGCTCGATCACGGGCAGCAGGCGGGAGCCGCCGAGCAGGGGCCGCAGGGCGATGACGGTGATGAGGCCGCCCAGCCAGATCGCCGCGAAGACGAGGTGCAGGCCCAGCGCCGTGACGGCGGCGTCGTGCCCGCTCGCTCCCGCCGCGTGCCCCTGCTGCGCCATCGGCAGCAGCGTGAGCAGGGCCAGGCCCGTGACGAAGACGAGCGCGGTCTGGTTGCGGACGGCGAAGCAGAGGACGGTGACGACGGCCGCGAGCAGCGTCGTGATGAGCCAGGCCTGGCCGACCTGGATGCTGCCGATGAAGTAGCTGAGCTTGGTGCCGAAGTCGCGGTCGAGGCTCAGGGGCGTCTGCGTGACGTTGAGGAAGGTGAGGAACCCGGTCACCGCGCTGGCCGCCGCGAAGAAGGCGGCGCTGGCGGCGGCGACGTCGAGGGCGATCGAGAACTCGGTGCGCGGCTCGGGCGCGGCCTCGGCGGTCGCGGGGCGCGCGGGGGCGACCGCGGTGCGCGTCGATCCGGCGCGGGAGGAGGACTGGCCGCCGCGCGAGGACTGGCCGCCGCGAGAGGAGGCGTGAGCGGTCGAAGATCGGGACGAGGACCGTGCGTCGCGGGCGGCGGCGGCGCGGGGGCTCAGCGCGAACAGCGTCAGCACGAGCGAGCCGATCATGCCCGCGGCGCCCAGATTGACAGCCAGCTTGGCGATCGGGAGGCCGTAGCGGACCACGGGGCCGGGATCGTTCAGCAGCGGAGCCGCGGCTCCCCCTCCGAAGGCCAGGGCCGAGAGGAGGGCGACGAGCGCTGCGGCGACGAGCACGAGCGCAGGGCCGACGATCCGGACGGTTCGATTCACCGGTCCAGCCTACGTTCCGCGGCTGATCGGCAGCCGCGTCGGCGGACGATCGGCGGGCGCGTCCGCGGACGATCGGCGGGCGCGTCCGCGGACGACGACGGCCCCGGCGCAGTGCCGGGGCCGTGTCGGAGGGCGCGACTACTTCGCGGCGGCCTTGAGCTTGGTGCCCGCGGAGACCTTGACCGAGTGGCCGGCGGCGATCTGGATGGTCTCGCCGGTCTGCGGGTTGCGGCCGGTGCGTGCGGCGCGGGAGGTGCGCTCGACGGCGATCCAGCCGGGGATGGTGACCTTCACGTCGTTCGACACGGAGTCGGCGAGGGTGGTGAAGAGCGAGTCGAGGACGCCGTTGACGGCGGCCTGGCTCTGGCCGGAGTCGGCGGCGATCTTCGCGACGAGCTCGGTGCGGTTGAGCGACTTGTCAGCCATGGAGTGTCCTCCCAGGACGTTCTCGCTGTCGGAACAGCTGGTTTCGATGGATCGTCCTCGGCCGGGGACGGACGTCCTCAACCGGTCGGACCGTCGGTAACCTACCAGCCCCGCCCCGGATCTCCGGCGATTCCGGCCTCGAGACGCCCGGAACGACGCCGATCGCGCCGGTCGGTCCCTCCACAGGAGGCGCTCGGCGCCCCTCGTCCACCGATCCGCCGATCGCCTCTCCGCGCGGCCCGCGGCCTGACGAGGATCGGCTCATGACGACGACGGCACTCCTCCCTCCACCCGCTCCAGCCGACGCGGCCCTCCCTCGGCCGCCCCGGCGGCACCCTCCCGCCCACCGGCCGTACGAGCCCGGTCTCGCCGCGCTCGCGCTGGGCCTGCTCGCGCTCGCGTCCTCCGTGCATCCGCTCTGGGCCCTCCCCGCCGTCGCCGTGGCGGTCGCCGCGGTGATCGCGTCCGTGCGGGCGCTGCGGTGGGCGGGCGAGCGGAGGAGCGCGGTGGCCGGGCTCGCCTGCGCGGCTCTCGCGCTGCTCGTCTGCTCCGTCACGGCTCCCGCCTCCGTGCGGGCGGGCCTGGCCGTGCTGGCCTGGATCACCGCCCTGCGGCCCGGTCCGTGAGCGGGCGCGGCTCCGGTCCAGCCCGCCTCGCTACAGTGACGGCGGCCCGCGCCCGAGCGGGCCGGGAGGACGGCCACGATGGCTCAGACGGACGGTTGGATCTCGACGGCGATCTGGTGGCACGTCTACCCGCTCGGCTTCACGGGCGCCGAGGCGAGCGCCTCGGAGGGTCCGGGTCCGGACGACGAGCCGCAGCACCGCCTCCGCGCCCTGCTCCCCTGGCTCGACGACCTGCTGGCGCTGGGCTGCAACGGGCTGCTGCTCGGGCCGGTCTTCGCCTCCTCCACCCACGGCTACGACACGGTCGACCACTTCCGGGTCGATCCCCGCCTCGGCGACGAGGCAGACCTCGACGCGCTGATCGCCGCGTGCCGCGAGCGCGGGATCCGGGTGCTGCTCGACGGGGTCTTCAACCACGTGGGACGGGAGCACCCCTGGTGGCGTGCCGCGGTCGCGGCCGGCGAGGGCTCCCCCGGGGCGGCGCGCTTCTCCCGCAGCGAGCGGTCGCAGGAGGTCGACGGCCTCCGCGTCGACGTGTTCGAGGGGCACGACGCTCTGGTCGAGCTCGACAACGGGAACCCCGAGGTCGCGGAGCACGTGTCCTCCGTGCTCGCGCACTGGCTCGAGCGGGGCATCGACGGCTGGCGGCTCGACGCGGCGTACGCGGTCGCGCCGGCGGCCTGGCGCGCGGCGATCGACCCGGTGCGGCAGCGCTTCCCCGACGCGTGGTTCGTCGGCGAGGTCATCCACGGCGACTACACCGGCTACGTGCGGGAGTCGGGGCTCGACTCGGTCACGCAGTACGAGCTCTGGAAGGCCGTCCGCAACTCCCTCGAGGAGGCGAACCTCTTCGAGCTGGCCTGGTCCCTGAAGCGCCACGACGACTTCGTCCGCGAGTTCCCGCCCCTGACCTTCGTCGGCAACCACGACGTGACCCGGATCGCCAGCGCCGTCAGCGACGAGCGCCACCACGGCCACGCCACGGCGATCCTCGGCTTCGTCGCCGGCGTGCCGAGCATCTACTCCGGCGACGAGCGGGGCCTGCGCGGCGTCAAGGAGGAGCGGATCGGCGGCGACGACGCGATCCGCCCGGAGTTCCCGGCCGATCCCGCCGAGTGGCCGGGCGGGGAGGCCTACCGGGCCCACCAGGAGGTCGTCGCGTTCCGCCGACGGAACCCGTGGCTGGTCGGCGCGAGCACCCGCACGGTCGACCTCTCCAACACCGCCGTGATGCTCGTGGCGGAGGGCCCGGAGGGACGCACCGCGCGGCTCGCGCTGAACATCGGCGACGAGACGGCGACCGTCGGCGGCGTCCAGGTCGCTCCTCACTCCTGGTCGCTGCACGACTGACCCGGCGCGCGGGCGGCCCGGCAGTGCGCGACGGAGCGTCGACCTCCGGGGGCCCGTCCTCTACGCTCGGGCGCATGCCGAGACCTGCACGAGGACCCTCCGACGGACGAGCCGACTCGATCGACGACGCCGGGATGCCGGCGTCCGGACTCGAGCAGGCGTTCGCCGCCCCCGTCGACCCGGAGAGCGACCCCGGACCGGGCGAGAGGAGCGGCCTGTCGAGCCGCATCGCCCAGGAGCTGCTCGAGGACGGCTTCGGCCTCGACGCGAGCGACGAGGAGCCCCCGTCCCGCGCCGTGGAGATCGACGATCCCGCCCGCGCCGTGGGTGACGATCCCGCCCACCCCGTGCACGGCTCGATGTCCGGCGAGTTCGAGCGCCGCTGAGCCCGGCCGCCGTCGGTCGGTCGTCGACAGCCCGGCGGCACCGCTCCGCCCGCCGGCCGTCGTCACCCCGCCGGTACCGCGCCGCCGGCCGCCGGAGCCGGGTCCGGGCCGGCCGCCTGCAGCTCGGTGAGGAATCCGGGCCGGAGCACGCGTGCCTCGATCGACGCGGCTCCCGAGGTCCAGCCGTCGCCGAGCGGACGCTCGGGCGTGAGCAGCACGTGGCCCGGCGTCCCCGCTCGGCCGAGGGCGGCGGCGACGCGGCCCTCCGGATCGTAGAGGGCGTGGTCGACGAGCGGCCCGTAGACGGCGTGCACCGCGAAGTCCTCGCGGCTGCCGAGGAGGACGGGCAGCAGCTCCTCGCCCGGGCGCAGGCCGTGGGGCCACCAGCGGAAGCGCTCGACGAGCTCGTGGCAGGCGGCGCACGAGGGCGAGAAGAAGACGAGGTGCGTCGCCGGGCGGGACAGCTCCTCGAGCGTCAGGAGCTCGCCGGCCACCGTGACGAACGCGAGGTCGGCGGCCGAGAGGTCGCCCTCGGGCGCGCGCCCCGGCGCGGACTCCCTGTCGGCTGCGGACAGGCGGGCGGCCGCCCGGACGCGAGCGGCCGTCGACGCCGCACGGCGGTCGCGCACCAGCACGAGCGAGACCGCGGCGAGAGCGGCGGCGAGCCCGGACGCCGCCGCCGAGGCACCGCCGCCGCCGAGCAGCGCGGCCGGAGCGAGCCCGCCGAGGGCCCCGGCGACCGCGAGCGCGAGCAGCACCGCGTTCCTCGCGACGGTGCGTCCGGTCATCCGTGCCGAGCCCAGCCCGCCGAAGCACTCGCAGTCGACGTCCTCCGTCGCGCGGACCGCGCGGACGGCGACGACGAGGAACACGGCGTCGAGGAGCGCCACCGGCACGAGGGCGGCACGGTGCGCCGGAGCGGGCGCCAGCACCACCGCGGCGCCCAGCGCGATCTCGACGACGGGGAAGGCGGCCGCGAACCAGCCGCGGCGCCGGAGGAGGAGGGGGACCCCGAGCGCCTCGAGGCTCGCCCGGAACCGCTCCGTGCGGCCGAGCTTCAGGGCGCCGCTGACGACGAGCACCGCGCCCGCGCACCACGCGGCGATCGCGAGAACCGCCTCCAGCATCCGTCGCCCTCCTCGCTCGGCATCGACCCGCACAACGCTACCGGCGCGGACCGGCCTCCCGCGGCCGAGACGGGGAACGGGGCGGAGACGGCGCGATCCGGCGCGTTCCGCCCTCCGGACGAGCCGCTGCCGGCACATCCGGCGCCCGGATCCCTCCAGGCGGGGCGCCCCCGGGCTCCCTCCCGGTCCCGGACGGCCGCTCCGCCGTACACTGCGAGAGGATCGGAGGGGTCATGCGGGGACGGCGAGCGCGCGACGAGCGGCACGGCACGGCGGCGAGTCCGCCTGCGGCCGCCGCTCCCCCGGCTGCGGTCACGGCTCCGGCCCCCTCGGACTCGCCGGACGACGCCTCGGGCGACGTCTCGACCGGGATGCGGATCGCCGCCGCCTGGTCGTGGCGCTTCCTCGCCGTCGCCGGGCTCCTCTACCTCCTCGTGCGCCTCGTCTCGCTGCTGCCCGTGATCGTCGTGCCGGTGCTGATCGCGCTGCTGCTCACCGCGCTCCTCACCCCGCTGCGGAACCGGCTCGAGCGCCTGCGGCTCCCCCGCCCGCTCGCGGTCCTGGTCTCGATCGTCCTGATGCTCCTCCTGCTGACCGGCCTCGTCGGGCTGGTGATCGTGCAGTCGCGCTCCGGCTTCAGCGGAGTGGGGCAGCGCGCTCTCGACGCGGTCGACGGCGTCGAGGCGTGGCTGCGGAGCCCGCCGCTGTCGTTCTCGGACGTCCAGCTCTCGGACTGGGCGCAGCGCGCGGTCGACTGGGCCGACGCGCAGGCGTCGACGATCGCATCCGGGGCCCTCGCCGTCGGCTCCCAGCTGGCCGAGGTCTTCGCCGGAACCCTCCTCACCCTGTTCTCGCTGATCTTCCTGCTCCTCGACGGCCGCCGGATCTGGCACTGGTTCCTCCGCCTCCTCCCCCGCCGCGCCCGGCCGGCGATGGAGCGCGGCGGCGCCGCCGGCTGGCGGACCCTCAGCCAGTTCGTGATCGCGCAGCTCGGCGTCGCCGGGATCAACGCCGTCGGCATCGGCATCGGCGCGCTCGCGCTGCAGCTGCCGCTCGTCGTGCCGATCGCGATCGTGGTGTTCCTCGGCTCGTTCGTCCCGATCCTCGGCGCGATCGTGACCGGTGCGCTCGCCGCACTGGTCGCTCTGCTGTTCAGCGGGCCCGTCGCCGCGCTGGTGATGGTCGGCGTCGTGATCCTGGTGCACCTGCTCGAGGGGCACGTGCTGCAGCCGCTCATCCTCGGGACCGCCGTGAAAGTGCATCCGCTCGCCGTGGTGCTCGGAGTCGCGACCGGGCTCGAGGTGGCCGGGCTCGCCGGGGCGCTGTTCGCGGTGCCGACCATCGCGACGCTGAACGCGGCGGTCACCGCCATGCGGGCGCGCGCGCCCGGCGCGGAGTGAGCGCGTTCGATCCGGCCGCCCGACCCGGATCGACGGTGCTGCCCGCCCTCGCCTGCCCGGTCTGCGGCGGCGCGCTCGCCCCCGACGCGCTCCCCCGCCCCTCCTCGCTCCGCTGCCCCCTCGGGCACAGCGCCGACCTCGCGCGTCAGGGCTACGCCTCGCTGCTGCGCGGGAGGCACGCGACCTCGGGCGACACCGCGGCGATGGTGCAGGCCCGTGCCGACCTCCTCGGCTCCGGCCACTACCGGGTGATCCAGGACGCGGTCGCCGCGGCCGTCCCCGCCGACGCGCGGCTCGTGGTCGACCTCGGCTGCGGCACCGGGGCGTACCTCGCGGCCGTGCTCGAGGCGCATCCGGCGGCGGACGGGCTGGGCCTGGACCTCTCGGCCCCGGCCGCCCGCCGCGCCGCCCGCGCGCACCCCCGGGCGGCGATCGCGACCGCCGACCTCTGGCAGCCCCTCCCGCTGGCCGACGCCTCCGCCGACGCGCTGCTCACCGTCTTCGCGCCGCGGAACGCCCCGGAGATGCGGCGGGTGCTCCGTCCGGGCGGCGTCGCCGTCGTCGTCACTCCGCGCGAGAGGCACCTGCACGAAATCCGCGAGCGGTTCGGGATGCTCGGCATCGACGCCGGCAAGGCGGAGCGGCTCGACGAGCAGCTGGCGGGGTTCGCGCTCGAGGAGCGCATCGAGCTCGACACGACGGTGCTGATGAGCGTCGACGAGCTGCGCGCCGAGGTGCTGATGGGGCCGAGTGCCCACCACGTGGATCCCGAGGCGCTGGACGCGCGGCTCGCGGCGGTGGAGGGGACGACCGCGGTGACGGTCGCGGTCACCGTGTCGCGCTTCGTGCGCGCGGAGTAGCGGCGGGCGCGCCGCCGGCCCCGCGTCAGTACGTCTCGCGCAGGCGCTCCTGGTCGACCACCGCTTCGCGGTCCGCGAGGCGGCGCAGGCCCGCGAGGGGCTGGGCCATCCGGTGGTTGCCGCGGAGGACCGGCTCGGCCCGGTCGAGGAAGGCCCAGTACCCGGCGGTCACCGGGCAGGCGTTCTCGCCCAGGCGCACCTTCGGGTCGAAGCGGCAGCCGCCGCAGTAGTCGGACATCCGGTTGATGTAGGCGCCGCCCGAGGCGTACGGCTTCGTCGCGACGACGCCGCCGTCGGCGTGCTGGGACATCCCGATCACGTTCGCCGGCATCACCCACTCCGTGCCGTCGACGAAGACGTCCACGAACCAGTCGTTGAGCTCCGCCGGATCCCACCCCCGCTGCAGTCCCCAGTTGCCGAGCACCATCAGGCGCTGGATGTGGTGCGCCCAGCCGTGCCGGTGCACGTCGTCGAGAGTCTCGTGCAGGCAGTTCGCCTCGATGCCGCTCGGGTCGAGCGCGAGCAGCTCGGCGGGCAGCGGCGTCGAGGCGCCGAGCGCGCGGCTGCGGTTCCGGTACTCCGGCCCGAGGTGCCAGAACAGGTTCCAGACGTAGTCGCGCCAGCCGAGGATCTGGCGGATGAACCCCTCCGTCGCCGCGATCGGCGCGCCCCCGGCGGCGTACTCCGCCTCGGCCGCCTCGACGACCGTCCGCGGATCGAGCACGCCGAGGTTCATCGGGGCGCTGAGCAGCGAGTGCGCCATCGTCCAGTCGCCCGAGAGCATCGCGTCCTCGTAGGTCCCGAAGTCGCCCAGCCGCGACGACACGAAGTCGGCGAGCGCCGCCTCTGCCTCGGCGGGCGTCGCGGCGAAGCGGCGCGGACCGTCGGCGCCGACCAGGCGGATCGCCCCCTCGGCCTCCCAGCGCGCGAGGTCGGCGCGCACCTCCTCGTCGATGTCGTCCTCCTCCGGCCACCACGGGTCGGGCAGGCCGAGCCGGGAGGCGCCCTTGGGCGGAGGCTGGCGGTTGTCGTGGTCGTAGTTCCAGCGGCCGCCCTCGGGCTGGTCCCCGCGCATCAGCACGCCGGTGCGCTCGCGGCTCCACCGGTAGAAGTCCTCCAGCAGCAGGCGCTTGCCCGAGCGGGAGAGCGCCCACTCGCGGAAGTCCTCCTCGGCCGTGATGAAGCCGCGGCTGGGCAGGACGCTCATGCCGAGCCTGCGGGCGAGGCGGCGGCCGCCGCGGGTCGGCGGGTCGATCACCTCGAGGTCGTCGCGCCCGGCGAGGGCCTCGCCGAAGGTCTCGGAGCGGACGTACTCGGCGCGGTCCCCGAGCTCGCGGGCGCGGTGGCGGAGCGCCGACAGCAGCAGCTGCGCCTTGGCGCGGTGCATCGGGCGGCGCCCGAACGCCGATCGGGCCTCGACCAGCAGCATCGGACCGCCGTCGTCGAAGGCAGGGCCGAGCTGGCCGATGACGCTCCAGCGGGTGCGAAGGGGTCTGCTCATCCTCGGAGGCTAGGCGGACGGATCCGGCGCCGGTAGGAGTTGCGCGGCACGGATGTGCAGCCGCCACGTCTTGCACCCCCGCCCCCGATGCAGAAGTCTCGGAGCGAGCGCGGCGGATCCGACCGCGCACCGACGCGACGAAGCGAGGAGGCCGCCATGGCCCACCACGACCACGACAACGAGCACCACGAGGGTCACGAGCCCCACGACCACCACGAGGGTCACGACGAGCACACCGCCGGCCACGGCCGTCACGTCGCCGAGGGCACGAGCACCGAGGACACCGAGGGCGGCGAGTACACCTCGACGGAGGGCGTCTCGCACACCGCCGGCGAGGCCGAGGGCAGCTACGTCGACACCTCGGTCAACGAGCAGAGCACCGCCGACAAGGGCAGCTACGTCGACACCAGCGCCGCGGGCACCTCCGCCGAGGGCGAGGGCGAGTACACCGACCGCGACGAGTGACCCGCGCCCGGGCGCCGCGCGTCCCGCCGGGACACCGCGCTCCGGCCGGTGTCCCGGCGGGGAGCCGGCGCCTCGGCGGGGAGGTGGTCCGCCGGCCCTTCAGGCGGGCTTCAGCGGGGCCGCGGCTAGCCTGGGCTCGCGCGGGGCCCCGCGCGCCGAGCCCGGGGAGGCCGCCATCCGCATCCTGGTCGTCGACGACGAGATCAACCTGCTCCGCGCCCTCGAGACGGGCCTGGAGGCCGAGGGCTTCGCCGTGGACACCGCGACCACCGGCACCGACGCCCTCTGGTACGCGCAGGAGGCCGACTACGCTGCCATCGTCCTCGACCTGATGCTCCCGGACGTCAGTGGCTTCCGCGTCTGCGAGCGGCTGCGCGCCGCCGAGGACTGGACCCCGATCCTGATGCTCACCGCGAAGGACGGCGACCTCGACCAGGTCGAGGCCCTCGACACCGGCGCCGACGACTACCTCACCAAGCCGTTCTCGTTCCCGGTGCTCGTCGCGCGGCTGCGCGCCCTCATCCGCCGCGGAGCCGCCGAGCGGCCCACGGTGCGCGTCGTCGGCGATCTCGTGCTGGATCCGGCGTCCCGGAGCGTCGAGCGGGGCGGAGTCGCCGTGCCGCTGACCGCGCGGGAGTTCAGCGTCCTCGAGTACTTCGTCTCGCGGGCGGGCGAGGTCGTCTCGAAACGCGACGTCCTCGGAGCCGTCTGGGACTTCGACTACGACGGCGACCCGAACATCGTCGAGGTCTACGTCCGCACCCTGCGCAACAAGATCGACCGGCCCTTCGGTCGCGACACCCTCCGCACCCGGCGCGGGGCGGGCTACACGCTGGTGGCCGGGTGAGCCGCCGGAGCCTGCGGACCCGCATCACCGCGGCCGCGACCGCCGTGGTGGCCGCCGCCGCGCTCCTCGGGAGCGTGCTCTTCGTCCTGGTCCTCTCCTCCGTGCTCGCCTCGAGCGCCGCCTCCGCCGCCGACGCCGAGGCGGAGCGGGTCGCGGCGCTGGTCGAGCAGGGCGGCCCGGAGGCCGTCCGCGGCTCGGAGGGACTGGTCCAGCTCGTGGTCGACGGGCGGGTCGCCGCCGCGGGCGAGGACGCGGAGGACCTCCCTCCGCTCGCGCTGGCCGAGAGCGACGACCCGGTCACGGTCGACGTGGACGACGAGGGGGCGGTGGTGGTCGCCGCCCGCGAGCTCGACGACGACTCCCTCGTCGTGGTCGGCGTGCCCGACGAGGGCCGCGAGGAGGCGGTGTCCACGACGATCGGGCTGCTCGCGGTCGCCGTCCCGCTGCTGATCGCGCTGGTGGCGGTGGTGTGCGCCGTCGTCGTCGGCCGGGCGCTGCGCCCCGTGGAGCGGATGCGCGAGGAGGCCGAGGCGGTCACCTCCTCCGCCCTGGACCGCCGGATCGCCGCTCCCGGCTCCGGCGACGAGGTCGACCGGCTGGCGCACACCCTCAACCGGATGCTCGATCGGCTGCAGAGCGGGCAGGAGCGGCAGCGGCGCTTCGTCTCGGACGCCTCGCACGAGCTGCGCTCCCCCGTCGCGGCGCTGCGTCAGACCGCGGAGGTGGCGCTCGCGCACCCGGACCGGCTCGACTCCGCCCGGCTGGCGAGGACGGTCGCGGAGGAGTCGGTGCGGCTCGGCGGGCTGATCGAGGGCCTGCTGCTGCTCGCCCGGGCGGACGAGGCGCGCCTGGCCGTGGCGGCGGCTCCCGTGGACCTCGACGACCTCGCCCTCGGCGAGGTGCGGCGCCTGCGCGACTCCGGAGCCCGGGTCGACGCGAGCGGGATCTCGCCCGTGCAGGCGGTGGCCGACGAGGCCCTGCTCTCGCGGGCGCTGCGGAACCTGGTCGACAACGCGGTGCGGCACCGCTCCTCGCAGCTGGCGCTCTCGACCCGGATCGACGGAGCGGAGGCGGTGCTCGCGGTGGACGACGACGGGCCGGGGATCCCGGCGGCGGAGCGCGAGCGGGTGCTCGAGCGCTTCGTCCGCCTCGACGAGGGCCGGGCGCGCGACGCCGGAGGATCGGGCCTCGGCCTGGCGATCGTCGCCGGGATCGCGCGGGCCCACGGCGGACGGGTCGTCGTCGGCGACTCGGCGCTGGGCGGCGCCCGGGTCGAGGTGCGGGTGCCGCTCGTCCGCTGAGCGGGCGCTTCAGGCCTGCTTCAGCGCCCGACCGCGAGAGTGCTGGAGGCGTCGACGAGCGGCGCCGGGACGGAGCCATCGTGCAGAAGAAGACGAAGATCATCGCCGGGATCGCCGGAGCGGTCGTGCTGATCGGAGCCGGGACGGGCATCGCCTACGCCGCGACCGACGGCTTCGAGGGATCCGACTCCCTCACCGGCAGCGACCTGGACCGCGCGAGCGAGGCCGCGCTCGCCGAGATCGGCGGCGGGACCGTCACCTCGGCCGAGCGCGACGACGACGGCGCCACCGGCTACGAGCTGGACCTGACCGACCGCGCCGGCCTCGAGTACGAGGTGCGCCTCGACGACTCCTTCGCCGTCCTGTCCGTCGACCCCGACGACCGCGCCCTCCAGGCCGGCTCCGACGACGACGGCGTGCCTGCCGGCGACCCGACCGCGGCCGCCGTGGACCCGGACGACCTCACCGGCGACGACCTCGCCCGCGCGAGCGAGGCGGCGCTGGGCGCCGTCGGCTCCGGGACCGTCACCGAGGCCGAGCGCAGCGACGACGCCGACCACGCCTTCGAGGTGGAGGTCACCCGCGAGGACGGCACGGACGTGGACGTCGAGCTCGACGCCGCGTTCGCCGTGCTCTCGACCCAGGAATAGCGCTCTAGCGGCCGCCGGGTCCCTTCGCGGTCGCGGGAGCGGCACCGCTGCCTGCGGGGGCGCCGACGCCGGTCGCCGCACCGCGAGCGCCCGGGCCGTTGCCGCCCGCGTTACCGTTGCCGTTGCCGTTGCCGTTGCCGTTGCCGTTGCCGTTGCCGGGAGCGTTCCCGCTGTTGCCGGGTGCGTCGCCGCTGTTCCCCGGAGCGTCGCCGCTGTTCCCCGGAGCGTCCTCGCCGGGAGCGGCCGGGGTCTCCTCCGCGGGCTCCTCCGGCTCGGTCGGCGTCTCCTCCGGCTCCGACTCCTCGGGCGAGGGGGCGGGGTCGTCCTCGGTCTCGACGGGGGCCGGCGTGTCCTCCGGCTCCTCCTCGATCGGGGTCGTCTCCTCGGGAGCCGGTTCGGTCGTCTCGGCCGGTGCCGGCTCCGGGGCTCCCGCGATCAGGGCCTCGAGGTCGCCGCGGACGACGTCGACCTGCGCCTGCACCGTCGCTGCGCGGTCGGAGCTGACGGAGCCCTCGGCGAGCGCGGCGTCGAGCGCCGATTGCAGCGAGGCGAGCTCGGTGAGAGCGCCCTGGTAGTCGTCGGCCGAGGCCTTCTCGGCGACGGCCACCACAGCGTCGTCGAGGGTCTGGGCGGTGCCCTCGTCGATGCCCTGCGGCGCGGAGGAGCATCCGCTCAGCAGCAGGACCGAGGCGAGCACGGCGCCGGCGGCGCGCAGTCGGAGGCCCCTCACGAGCGGATGCTCTCGCGCAGCTGACGGAGGTGGTCGCCCAGCTCGCCGTCCACCTGCGGCAGAGGCGACTGGGGACCGTCGATCAGGATGATCGCGAGCCCGACGGCGACCGCGACCAGCGCGAGCACCAGCACGATCAGCCACGGGCTCGGGCCGCGGCGCTGCGGAGGGGCGGCCGCGGGGCGGAGCGGAGCCGTGCGCGGCGCCGGAGCGGTCTGCGGTGCCGGAGCGATCCTCGGTGCCGGTGCGATCCGCTCGGTCGCGGTGAAGCGCTGCGTCGGAGCGATCGCCTCCGTGGCCGGGTAGGCGTCGGCCGCGAGCCGGCGGGTCGGATCGAGCGCCTCCGCCCGTGTGATCGGCTCGGTCTCGGCGAGCGGCTCCGTCGACATCACCCGGGTGGCGGGGACGTCGGGGACGACGATGGCCGCCGGCGGGGAGTCGCGCCGCGGATCGATCAGGCGGCGTGCCGACTCCGCCACCTGCAGCGCGGCGGGACGCTCGCCGGGCTCGCGCCGCGTCATCGAGGTCAGGAGCGAGGTCCAGCCGCTGCCGAGCGACTCCGAGACCTCGGGGTCGCGGAGCAGGCGGGCGAGCGTGACCTCGATCGCCGAGCCCGTGAACGGGCGGCGGCCGGTCAGCGACTCCAGGAGCACCAGGCCGAGGGAGTAGATGTCGCTCGCCGAGGTGACCGGGTCGCCGTGCGCCTGCTCGGGGCTGAGGTAGGCGGCGGTGCCGATGAGGGTGCCCGGCGCGGTGATCCGCGTCGCGTCGATGAGGGAGGCGATGCCGAAGTCGGCCAGCTTCGGGCGGAACTCGCGGCTGGTCAGCGGGCTCGGGACGAGCAGCACGTTCGACGGCTTCACGTCGCGGTGCACGACTCCGGCCGCGTGGACCGTGTGCAGGGCCTCGCCGAGGTCGCCCGCCATCGAGGCGACGTCGTTCGGCGCGACCGGGCCCTCGGCGAGCCGCTCGGACAGGCTCGGGCCCTCGGCGAGCTCCATCACCATGTAGGCCTGGCCGTTGGTGTCGTCGCCGCCGTCGTGCGCGTCGTAGAGGGTGACGAGGGCGGGGTGGTTGAGGGCCGCGAGCAGCCGGATCTCGGACGCCTTGCGCTGCAGGTCCTGCGCGTCGTCGATGCCGGGGGCGAACATCTTCAGCGCGACGGAGCGGCCGAGGACGCCGTCTCGCGCCCGGTAGACCGTGGCCATGCCGCCGCGGCCGATGAGCTCCTCGATCGTGTACCGGCCGTCGACCGTCGTCCCGACGATGCGGGTGTCGCCTGTCCGGTGGGATGCCACGGGTCCTCCTCGCGGTCGGCGGCGGGTGTGCCGCGCCCCCCGGTGCGACCGTCGACCCAGGGTAGTACGTCGACCCTGCACGCCGCCCTCCCCCGGCCGGGCTGTCAAGCGGGTGCCCCCGCGCGCGCCCCGACGTAGCGTCGGAGGTCCCGACGAAAGGCGACGACATGGACCAGGACCGCACGGAGCAGGACGACCAGGGCTCGACCATCGGCAAGCCGGACGGGGCGGCTCCCGCCACCTCCTCCGAGAGCGAGACCATCGAGAAGGACATCTCGGAGTCGCCCGGCAGCGAGCGCGAGACCGAGGCCAAGCAGGACTCGGATCCGGCGGAGAGCCGCACCGAGGTCTCCGGCTCCGCCGAGGTGAAGGCCGTGCCCGGCACGGGCGGCCCGGACGACGTGGGCGACGTCGAGGTCGACCCCGACGAGGTCTCGCTGAACGGCAAGCCGTTCCCGGGTCACGCCGGCACGAAGTAGGACGCCCGGGAGGGGCGGGGCCGCGGCTCCGCCCCTCCCGTGCTCTCCGGTCCACCCACCACCCGTCGTCCGCCCTCGCCCAGGGGGTTCCGCAGATCGCGCGGATCGTCCCGCGCCTTCCGAGCGAACGGCCTCAGGCGACCGGCGTCAGCAGGCCCGGGTCGCGGCGGTCGACGGTGCGGGAGTTGTTCACGCGGCGGTCGACCGGGTGGGCCGTGACGGTCGAGGCCATCGCGACGGACGCCCGGTCGAGGGTGGCGAGCATCTCCTCGGCGGAGGCGAGCGGAGCCGGGTCGAGCCAGGCGTCGCGCACGTCGGGCGTGAGGAACACGGGCATCCGGTCGTGCACCTCGCCGGAGGCGTCGCGCGCCTCGCGGGTGATGATCGTGAAGGAGACGCGCCAGTCGTCGCCCTCCTTGCGGGCCGTGTAGAGGCCGGCCGCGGCGAGGATCGGCTCCTCGCCCTGCAGGAACCAGGGCTGCTTGCCGTCGGCGCGGGTCTCCCACTCGTAGTACCCGCGCATCGGGACGATCGCGCGCTGCTTGGCGAACGCCCCGCGGAACAGGCCGTTCGTCGCGACCGACTCGAGGCGCGCGTTGATCGGCGAGGGCCCCCTGCCCTTCGACCAGGACGGGGTGAAGCCCCAGGACGCGAGCTCCAGCTCGCGCTCCCGCTCGCCGTCGTGGAGCCGCTCGCGGACGATCGGCGCGACGTCGGTGGGAGCGACGCTGTAGTCGGGCGCCCAGTCCTCGGCGCGCCCGCCCGCGGCGACGAACTCGCGGATCAGCTCATCGGTCTCGGAGTCCATCGCGAAGCGGCCGCACATGCGGGACAGGCTACGCCGCACCTCCGACGCCGCGCGAGGCGCCCGGTCCGACCACCCGGGACTTCGCGGACCAGAAGCGCATCAGCGCGCCGGCGAGGATCGAGCCCAGCGCACCTGCGGCGAGGTCGCCGAGCGTGTCCTCGTAGCCGACGAAGATCGAGGAGTCGATGAAGCGGTGCCCCGCCCACTCGCCCCACTCCCACAGGACGCCCGCCGTCGTCCCGAAGCAGGCGCAGAGCACGACCGCCGGGAGCAGCGGCCCGCGATCGCCCGCGACCGCCGGCACGACTCCGGCCCGCGCGGCGATGATGTAGGCCACCGCGGCGATCAGCCCGTTGAGCACGCAGTGCACGACCAGGTCCCACTGCGGCCAGGCCTCGTAGAGGCCGAGGACGCTGCTCCAGGAGGCCACGAGCAGCGCGAGCCCGAAGAGGGCGTCGAGCGCCGGACGGATGCCGAGGAAGCGCGGCAGCACCAGCCCGATCGCCGCGAGCGCGAGCACCGCCACGTCGACCAGGTCCCAGCCGATCGCGGCCGCCACGATGCTCGCCGCCCCGATCGCGCGGATGCCGTCGGCCGTCCACTCCCCGCGGGTGCGCGGGGGCTCGAGGAAGGTCTCGACGAGGGCGGAGCCGCTCACGGCTTCGTGAAGCGCAGCACGGCCTGGACCGGCTCGTGGTCGGAGGGCGCCGCTCCCCCGTAGCGGACGGCGTTGATCCCCGCGGAGACGACCTCGAAGGCGCCCTCGCTGACGAGCAGCCAGTCGATCCGCTTGCCCGGCGCCGGCGCGCGGTAGTTCGAGAAGGTGCTCCACGAGTGGGTGAGGTGCTTCTCCGCCGTCTCCCACGCGTCCGCGAGGCGGCCCTCCTCGAGGATCGTCCGGTAGGGGACGGTGTCGACGTCGGTGTTGGTGTCGCCCATCACGATCGCGGGGCGTCCGAGCTCGAGGACGCGGCGGGCGATCAGCTCGGCGGAGCGCTGGCGCGAGCGCCGCGAGATGTGGTCGAAGTGGGTCGAGATCACGGTGAGCTCGCGGCTGGTCGCGTGATCGGTCAGCTCCGCGATCACCGCGGTGCGCGGGATGCGATTGCCCCAGCTGCGCGAGCCGGCGACGTCCGGGGTGTCCGAGAGGGCGATCTGGGTCCAGTGCCGGACGGCGTAGCGGCTGCGGTCGACGAAGAGCATCACGCGCTCGCCGCCGCGGTCCGCGTCCCGGCCGAAGCCCATCGCCTCGAAGGAGGAGCCCAGCGCCTCGTGCACGGCGGCCGACTGGTCCGGCAGCGCCTCCTGCACGGCGAGGATCGAGGGGCGCTCCTGCTCCAGCACCCGCTGGACGAGCGGGCGGCGCCGGTCCCACTGGTCGACGGCGCGGGAGGTGAGGCGCGGCATCCGCCGGCGGATGTTGTAGGTCATCACGTGCAGATCGGGCGCCTCGGTCGGGCCGATCAGAGGCGTCGCGTCGGTCATCACTCCACCCTACGGGGGCGGATCGAGGTGCCACGGAGGCTTGCGGTGACCGCTCCCGGCCGCTCTACTTCGGACATGCCCCTCTCCCAGGACCTCACCGCCCTCGCCGACGAGCGCTTCGTCTCGCTCACCACGTTCCGGAAGTCCGGGGACGCCGTCTCGACCCCGGTCTGGATCGCCCGCGACGGCCACGAGCTGATCGTCACCACTCCCCGCCGCAGCGGCAAGGTGAAGCGCCTCCGCAACGACGCGCGGGTGACCCTCGTCCCGTGCGACCGCCGCGGCCGCGTCTCCGACTACGCGGTGCCGGTCGAGGCCGCCGCGGAGATCGACGCCGACCCCGGCGAGGTCGAGCGCCTGGGCCGCGTGTTCCTGGCGAAGTACCGGCTCGAGTACCGCGTGTTCCTCCTGATCGAGGGCCTGGTCACCCGCGCCGACCGCACCCGCGTGATGCTCCGCGTCTCCGACCGCTGACCCGCACCGCCCTACACCCCCGGAGGCTCCCGCCGGAAGGCCTGGGGGCCGCCGGACCCGGGGTCTACCGTGGGGCGATCGCCGGTGCCCCTGCGCGCTTCCCGCGTGCGCTCCGGCGGCAGTCAGAAGGAGCACGCAATGAGCATCGGAGCAGGGATCTTCCTCCTCGTCGTCGGCGCGGTCCTCGCCTTCGCGGTGGACGTGCAGGTGTCCGGGATCGACCTGAAGCTGGTCGGCTACATCCTCATGGCGGCCGGAGCGGTCGGCCTGATCCTCGGGCTGGTCCTGCTGACGCGCCGCCGCCAGGCCGTCTCGACCACGCGCTCGGCCGTCGACCCGGCCAGCGGCGAGCAGGTCACCCGCCGCTCGAGCGAGAGCGACGGCCCGCTGATCTGATCGGCGGAACGACGAAGGGCGGGACCTCGCGGTCCCGCCCTTCGTCGTTCACGGCCCTACTCGGCGGGCTCGTCCGGCTCGCCGCCGGAGACGGTGTCGGTGTCGCCGCCACCGGAGGAGGTGTCCGTCCCGGTGCCGTCGGGGAGGTCCTCGGTCTTCTCGGTGTCCTCACCCGTGGTGCGGTCGGTGCTCATGGCGCTCTCCCTTCGCGTCGGCGACCTGCCGACCCTCCCACTCTGCTCCGCCCGCGCCTCGCGGGGCAGGGGGTAGCGGAGGCGGAGGGCGGCGTGGAAGGCGCCTACTCCTCGACGACGATGGTGGTGATGACCGGGTTCCGGCGGTGGCGGCGGGTCAGCCAGCGGCCGAGGGTGCGCGTGATCAGCGCCTCCATGGCCTCGAGCTCGACCGGCTTGCCCGCGGCCTGCAGGACGGCGTCGTCGATCGCCTTGCTCGCATTGGCCTTCCAGCCCGGCTCCTCGACGAAGCCGCGGGTGAAGAACTCGACGGGCTCGCCGAGCGTGCCGCGGTCGAGGTCGGCGATGGCGAGGACCGTGATGGCCCCCTCCTCGGCGAGGACGATGCGGTCGTTCATCGCGTCCTCGGTGGCGACGCCCATCGTGGTGCCGTCGACCAGGATCTGGTCGGCCGGGATGCGCCCGCTGATGCGCGAGCGGCCCTTCACCAGGTCGATCGAGACGCCGTCCTCGATGACGAAGACGTCCTTCTCGTCGATCCCGGTGCGCGTCGCGATCGCCGCATTCGCGGTGAGGTGGCGCCACTCGCCGTGCACGGGGAGCACCGCGGTGGGGCGCAGGATGTTGTAGCAGTAGGCGAGCTCGCCCGCGCTGGCGTGGCCCGAGACGTGCACCTTGGCGTTGCCCTTGTGCACGACGGTGGCACCCCAGCGGGTGAAGGCGTTGATGATCCGGTAGATCGCGTTCTCGTTGCCGGGGATCAGCGAGCTGGCCAGCAGCACGGTGTCGCCGGGGCCGATGTCGATGATGTGGTCCTTGTTGGCCATGCGCGAGAGCGCCGCCATCGGCTCGCCCTGCGAACCGGTGCAGATCATCACGATCTCGGTCGCGGGGAGCTTCTCGAGCACCTTCATGTCGACGACGAGGCCGGCCGGGATCTTGAGGTAGCCCAGGTCGGCGGCGATGCCCATGTTGCGGACCATCGAGCGGCCGACGAAGGCGACCTTGCGGCCGTGGCGCTGCGCGGCGTCGAGGACCTGCTGGATGCGGTGCACGTGGCTCGCGAAGCTGGACACGACGATGCGGCGCGGCGCGGTGCGGAACACCTGGTCGATCGCGGGGGCGAGGTCGCCCTCCGAGATCGCGAAGCCGGGGACGTCGGCGTTCGTGGAGTCGACCAGGAACAGGTCGACGCCCTCGTCGCCGAGGCGCGCGAAGCCGGGGAGGTCGGTGGTGCGCCCGTCGAGCGGGAACTGGTCCATCTTGAAGTCGCCCGTGTGCAGCACGAGGCCGGCCTCGGTGCGGATCGCGACGGCGAGCCCGTCCGGGATGGAGTGGTTCACGGCGAGGAACTCGAGGTCGAAGACGCCGGCGTCGATCCGGTCGCCCTCCTTCACCGGGCGCGTGCGCGGCGTGATGCGGTGCTCCTGCAGCTTCGCGCTGATCAGCGCGAGGGTGAAGGTCGAGGCGATGATCGGGATGTCGCCGCGCTCCTTGAGGAGGTACGGCACGCCGCCGATGTGGTCCTCGTGGCCGTGGGTGAGGACGATGGCCTCGATGTCCTTCAGGCGCGAGCGGATCGCGGCGAAGTCGGGGAGGATCACGTCGATGCCGGGCTGGTTCTCCTCGGGGAAGAGGACGCCGCAGTCGACGATGAGCAGCTTGCCCTTGTGCTCGAAGACGGTCATGTTGCGGCCGATCTCGCCGAGGCCGCCGAGCGGAGTGATCCGCATGGCGCCCTTCTCGAGGGGCTTGGGCTTGGGGAGCTCGAGGTGGTGGCGGGCGGGCTTGGCGGTTCTGGCGTTTCTCATGCGGTTCTTCCGGGAGGGAGTGGCTGGACGCGGGCGCGCGGCGCAGGGTCCGACCGCGCGCCCGGTCGGGCCGCGGTGATGTGTCGCTCCGGCGCTGTGAGCGCTGTCGGGAGCGGGTGGAGGTGTGCGGGACGGGGCCGGGCGGGGCCGCTCTCAGCGGGCGGTGCCGTCCGTGCGGCGCGCTCTCGCGCACCGACCGTCCCGTACATCCTGCCAGCGTTCCCTGGGTCGCGGGTCCAGGAGGCGGGATCCGGGCCTCGCAGGCGCTCAGGCGCGCGCGTCCTCGACCTCTCGCCGACCCACCGCGTCCTGGCGGCTGCGGAGGAGCTGGCGGCCTGGCGCGCGTGACGGGCGCCGTTCGATGGCTTTACTGCGCTTCACTCGATCTGGATAAAGCACAGTAAGACTCCTGAACCGGCCCGTATGGATGCCGTCGACAATCCCTACACGCCGAACGCGGGAGCGCGACCGGAGATCCTCATCGGCAGAGACGAGCAGACCCAGGCGTTCCGCACCCTGCTGACGCGCCTGTGACGGGGCCGCACGAACCAGTCGATGATCATCACGGGGCTGCGGGGCGTCGGAAAGACATTCCTTCTCAACAGCTTCCGGACGATCGCCCAGGAGGAGAACGGGGAAGTGATCGAGTTCGAGGCGGTCAAGCACGACGAGGGCCGGTTCCGCCAGGTGCTGGCATCCCAGCTCAAGGCGGCACTCCTCCGCCTGTCTCCCCGCGCGAGATGGACCGACCGCGGGAGGCACGCCGCCGCGGTCTTGAGCGCCTTCGCGGTGTCTGTCGGAGCGGACGGCAAGTGGTCCATCGGATGGGATGTACCGCTGGCAGAAGGAGTGGCCGATCATCGGGATCTCGGACTGGACCTGACGGACGTCCTCGTCGCCGTGGGTGAAGCGGCGGCCGAGCAGGGCGAGGGGATCGTCCTGCTCATCGACGAGGTCCAGTTCCTCGACTCACCGCAGCTCGAAGCGCTCATCCAAGCCATCCACAAGACCGTGCAGCGGAGCCTCCCCGTCACGTTCGTCGGTGCCGGTCTTCCGCAGATCGCCGAGCTGGTCGGCGATGCGAGATCGTACGCCGAGCGGCTCTTCACCTTTCCGCGGATCGACTCGCTCGATCACGACGAAGCGGTAGCGGCTCTCCGAGAGCCGGCAGCGGCCGAGGGCGCGGTCTACGACGACGACGCTGTTGAGCTCGCAGTCGAGATCACGAGCGGATACCCCTCTTTCATCCAGGAACGGGGCTACCAGGTCTGGACGGTGGCTGAGAACGATCGCATCCACCGGGAGGACGTCGAATTGGCGAGGGAGGCCTAGGAGGCGAAGCTGGACAGCTCCTTCTTCCGCGTGCGACTCGATCGGGCGAGTCCACTTCAGACCGCGTACATGCGAGCCATGGCGGAGCTCGGACCAGAGCCCCAGAAAGCGGGCGACGTCGCGGCGCTTCTGGAGCGCGCGTCCACTCAGCTCGGATCGGTCCGCGCGGAGCTGATCGGGATATGGCTCCTGTTCACTCCCGAGCACGGGTACGCCGCGTTCACTGTTCCGGACTTCGACCGGTTCATGAAGCGTGCAGTCCCCGTCTTGGAGGTGCCTCCCGTCGTGAGCCGGGGAGCCCGTCGAGCACCCGCCACCGAGGTCTGAGCCAGGCCGCACCCGTTCACGGCCGCCCGGCGTCAGGACTCGTCGGCCTCGAAGCGCAGGGACCGGTCGGCCACCGGCAGCCCGGAGTCGCGCACGGCGGCCTCGATCGCGGCGTGCCCGCCGTCGGGCGCGACGATCCGCAGGCCGTCCTCGGTCGCCCAGTAGGCGGTGACGCCGTGCTCCTCGACGAGGGTCGTGAGCAGCGCGGCGGTCCGCTCCTGCTCGCCGGGACCGACGGTGATCGCGGCCCAGGGACCGGAGATCTCGACCGGGGCGCCCCGCTCCGCGCCCGCAGCGTCCCGCAGGTCCTCCGCCGCCCGGACGATCGGGAGCAGCGCGGGCAGCCCGCCGGAGACGTCCTCGAAGGAGTCGAGGGCGAAGGCCCCCTCGCGGAGCGACGCGTGCAGCTCCAGGCCGCGGCCGAGGCCGTCGATCCGCTCGAGCAGGGCCGACGCGTCGACAGCGGGAGCGGGGCACGCGGCGGTCGGCTCCTCCGCGCCCGCGAAGGAGAGGGTGTTCCCGCCTGCGGACGTCGCCCGGAACGACCACAGCACCGGATCCGCGTACTCGGTCGCACAGGCCGTCGCGAGGGCGTCGGCGAGCGCCGGCTCCTCGACCGCGACCCCGACCCACGAGGTCGGCGGGCCGAACGCCGGCGCCTCGACCCAGCGCTCGGCGCCGTCGAGGGAGACTCCGGGCACCGCGGCGACCTCGCTCGTCAGACGGTCGAAGCCGGCGTCGGGCCGTGCGAACGGCGTCTCGTCGATCGTCCAGACGAGGAGCGTCAGCCCGCCGGCGGCGAGGGCCGCGGCGAGGACGCCGGCGACGGGGAGGAGGAGGCGACGGGACACGCCCCCATCCTCGCTCCCCTCCTCCGCGGCGTCACGTGGACATCGGGTGAACGGACAGTGCGCCGGCGTCGACGGCTCCCGCCTCGATCGAGCGCATCATCCGCGTGTTCACGGGCGACGGGTGGATCGAGTCGACCCGGACGCCGGCGCCCGCGACCTCGAGGGCCGCGCTCCTGGTGAGCCCGGCGACCCCGTGCGTCGAGGCGACGGAGGGGCTGAGGCCCGGGGCGCCGTCGAGACCGGCGACGGAGGAGGTGGTGATCACGCTGCCCCGCCCCTGCTCGATCATCCGCGGCAGCACGGAGCGGAGCCGGTGCCGGCCCGCTCCCAGCACGCTGGGCGGCCGCCGGCCGCCTGCCACGGGAGTCGACCTCCGCGGGGGGCAGGGGCTACAGGCGCAGTCCCGAGACGAGCGCGAGGAGCCCGTCCATCGACTCGACGACGAGGGGCGGGAGGTCGCCGCGCTCGGCGACGAAGGCGATCGGGGTGGTCGCGACGACGTGCCCGGCGAGCTCGCCGTCGACGTGCACGACGAGGAGGCCCGCCCCCTCGACCTCGGGGGTGCCTACCACGACCTCCCGCTCGCCGAGGAAGCCGGTGCGCGGTTCCCTCCGG
Organism: Rathayibacter sp. AY1B7; assembly: GCF_002932735.1. Taxonomy (NCBI): domain Bacteria; kingdom Bacillati; phylum Actinomycetota; class Actinomycetes; order Micrococcales; family Microbacteriaceae; genus Rathayibacter; species Rathayibacter sp. AY1B7. The sequence goes on along the minus strand of NZ_PSWK01000002.1, from coordinate 29,904 downwards.
GCGGTGCGGATCCACGCGGGCAGCGGCTCCTCGGCGACGTACCTCGCAAGGGCGTCCTCGAGCGACGGGCAGGTCACGTCCTCCTGCGGCAGCCCGAGGCGGTGCGCCTCGAAGCCGCCGTCGACCGGCGTGATGAAGCCGAGCACGGCCTCCGGCTCCCGCGGGTCCTCGGTGCGGGCGCGGACCCGCCAGCCGTCGTCGCCGACCGGGTCGAGCTCCACGTCGTCGACGGTCGCGGGCAGTGCTGTGCGGATCACGGGTGGTCCTTCCTCGAGGGACCGTCCAGTCCACCGGACGGCGGAGGGCGCGTCACCGGGGTTGACGACGGTCGCACCACCCGCATCGGGCACGCCCGCTCCGGACGCGTCCGACTGCTCCCGCTCCGGCACAAGGCCCAGCGCGCGGGCCGCCGTCTCCGCTTGACTGGGGGCGACGCGCCGACCCTCGGCGCACCCGGGAGGCGACATGGCGAACCACCGTTTCGAGCTGCGGTCCGGCCGCGGGATGGGCGTCTCGGCGGCGGGCGATCCCGTCGCCGACCGGCTGGTGGTGTTCTGCCACCCCACTCCCGGAGCCGGCGGCTTCGACCCCGACCCCACTGTCACCGGCCCGTGGGGCCTGCACCTGCTGATCCTCGACCGCCCCGGCTACGGCGCCTCGGACCCGGTCGACGCCGCTCACGGCCGCGTCGAGGACCGCGCGGACGACCTCGCCGAGTACCTGCGCCGCTCCGAGCGCACCGCCCGCATGGTCGAGGGCGCCCGCTTCGGCAGCGTCGGCGTGGTCGGCTGGGGCTCCGGCGGCGCGTTCGCGCTCTCGCTCGCGGCCCGGCACCCCGACCTCGTGGACCGCCTCGCGCTGGTCGGCACCCCCGCGCCCCCGCAGGCCGGCGTGATCGTGCACCCCACCAGCGCGTGGGAGCGGCGCGAGACCCTCCGCGGAGAGGACGCCGACGCGATCGCCGCCGCCCTCCCGCAGACGCAGCCGGGCCTGGACGCGCTCGGGATCGACTCCGACGACCCGGTGCTCGCCACCCACGGCGGACTGCGCAACCGGCTGGAGCGGATGCTCGCCGAGGGCTGGCGGCAGGGCTCGAGCGGCGCCGCGACCGACCTCGCGGCGCTCCGCGACGGCTCCTGGGCCGACGACCTCGACCGGGTGACCGCCGAGACGCTCCTGGTCCACGGCGACGCGGACCCGGTGGCGAGCGCCGAGGACGGCCGCTGGTACCGCGGCCGCCTCGCGCGGGCGCGCACCGTGACGGTCGACGGGGCCGGCCGGCTGGCGCTGGTGCGCGAGTGGCGCCGGATCCTCGACCACGTCGCTCCGCTCGAGCGCGGGGCGGAGGGCCGATGAGCCGCCTGGGCGCGGGCCCGCTCGTGCTCGTGTCGGCGATGGCGGTCTCGGGAGTCGTGCACCTGGTGCACCCGCGGACCTTCGACGCGGTCGTCCCGCGAGGGATGCCCGGCTCGGCGCGCGGATGGGTCCTCGTCTCGGGAGCGGCGGAGCTGGTCTGCGCGGCCGCGACGCTGCACCCGCGGACCCGCGCGGCCGGCGGTCTCGCCTCCGCCGCCCTGATGGCCGCCGTCCTCCCCGGCAACGTGCAGATGGCGCGGGACGCCCGTCGGCCTCGGACCCGGGTGATCACGCTGCTGCGCCTCCCGCTCCAGATCCCGCTCGTGCTCTGGGGTCTTCAGGCGGCACGCAGCCGCTGACGCAAGCCCGCGCGTGCGCGGATCGCCCGCTGCTACCGTCCAGGCATGACCGACCAGAGCGCGGACGACCGCCACGACCAGCTGACCAGCGCCCCGAAGGCGACGGAGGCCGACGCGGCCCCGCGCATCGAGGTCTCCACCACCGAGGCCGGCGACACCCGCATCGACATCCGCGAGGACGCCGCCGTGCGACCGGGCCGTGTCGACGAGAACGGCGACGAGCTCGACGAGAGCCGCGACGATGCCTGAGCGCCGCCGTGCCGCGCTCGTCTACAACCCCGTCAAGGTCGACCTGGAGTCGGTGAAGGCCGCTGTGAAGCGCGCCGAGGAGGCCGCCGGCTGGGAGGAGACGCTCTGGTACGAGACCTCCGTCGAGGACCCCGGGGCCGGTCAGACGAAGGAGGCCCTCGCCGCGGGCGCCGACGTCGTGATCGCGGCCGGAGGCGACGGGACGGTCCGCGTCGTGGCGGAGGCCCTCCGCGGCTCCGACGCCTCGCTCGCGCTGCTGCCCTCCGGCACCGGCAACCTGCTCGCCCGCAACCTGAACCTCACGCTCGACGACATCGACAACTCCCTGACCGTCGCGTTCTCCGGACAGGACCGGGCGATCGACGTCGGGATGATCGACATCGAGACCTCCACGGGCCGCGACCGCCACGCCTACGTCGTGATGGCGGGCCTCGGGATCGACGCGAAGATGCTCGCCAACACCGACGACGACCTCAAGAAGCGGGCCGGCTGGCTCGCCTACGTGGACGCGCTGCGGAAGGCCCTGCTCGACAAGAACCAGCTCGAGTTCCGCTACCGCCTCGACGGCTCGAAGACCCGCAAGGTGCGCGCGCACACGATCATCGTGGGCAACTGCGGCGCCCTGCCGGCGAACATCCTCCTGCTGCCGGACGCGGCCGTCGACGACGGCGAGTTCGACATCGTCCTGCTGCGCCCCGAGGGCTTCTTCGGCTGGGTGCAGATCATCTTCAAGGTGGTGTGGGAGAACGGCGTGCTCCGCCGCAGCGGCGTCGTCGGAAAGAAGCTGATGGGCCTGACCAAGGAGGTGTCGGCCCTGCGGTACGTGAAGGGCCGCGACCTCACGGTCCGCCTCGAGCACGCGCAGGAGATCGAGCTCGACGGCGATCCGTTCGGCTCGACCTCGGCGTTCCGCACCTGGATCGAGCCCGGCGGGCTGACGGTGCGCGTCCCGGCGTAGCGCCGGCGGCGGCCGGGCGGATCCGCCCGGTCCGCCTCCCGCCGGGAGAGAGGATCGTCATCCCTCCCGGCGGAGGCGTCTGCTCCGAGCAGGGCGGTGCAGTGCGGCTTCGGGTACCGCACCCCATGCACCTGCATGAACACGGCGACTGTAGTGCGGAATCCGTCGCCGCCGCAACGATCCGCGGGGCTCCGGCGGCTCGAATGGGTAATTCCACCGTGCGATGCTCCGTGACCGCGACGGATTCCGCAGCTGACTCGCCCCGCCAGGAACGTGATCGCCCGTCCGTCGATCGACGGGGCTTCTCCTCGGCACGGTGCCGACACGCGCACGAAACGCCCGCCCGCTAGCGTGCGGACATGACATTCCGTGCGTCAGCCGCGCTCAGCGCGCTCGTGGCCTCCTCCCTCCTCCTCGCACCCGCCGCCATCGCCTCCCCCGCCGCCCGCGCGGGCGCCGTCGACGGGGGCACCAGCGCCGGCGATCCCTACTTCCCCGGCCTCGGCAGCAGCGGCTTCGACGCCCTCACCTACAGCCTCGTCCTGAAGTACGATCCGACGACCCGGGCCCTCGGCGGCAGGGCCGTGGTCACCCTCGCGCCCCAGAAGGACCTGCGCTCGCTCTCCTTCGACCTGACCGGCCTCACCGTCTCGAAGGTCACCGTCAACGCCGGGGTCGCCCGGTTCTCGCAGTCGGGGGACGAGCTGACCGTCACGCCCGCCCGGACCCTCCGGAAGGGCCTGCCCGCGCTGGTGAGCATCGACTACGCCGGGACCACCGGGAACCCCGTCGACGGCACCGGGGCCCCCTTCGGCTGGTGGTCGACGGACGACGGCGCCCTGGTCGCCAGCGAGCCGGACGGCGCCTCGACCTGGTACCCCGTCAACGACTCGCCCGCCGACAAGGCGCGCTACACCTTCAGCATCACGGTCCCGGAGGGCCGGACGGTGGTCGCGAACGGCCTGCCGGTCGGCTCCCCCACCACGTCGAAGGGGTGGACGACCTCGCGCTGGGTCGAGACCAGCCCGATGGCGAGCTACCTCGCCATGGTGAACATCGGCGACTACGACCTGGTCCGCTCCACCCAGGGCGGCGTGACGACCATCGACGCGATCGACCGGGACATCACCGGCGACACCCGCGCCCGCACCGAGGCGGCGCTCGCGAAGCAGGGCGCGATCATCGACTACTTCTCCTCCGTCTTCGGCCCGTACCCGTTCCGCTCGGCCGGAGCCGTGGTCGACGACGAGCGGATCGGCTACGCCCTCGAGACCCAGGGCCGCTCGTTCTACTCCGGCGGCGCGGACGAGTCGACCGTCGCGCACGAGACCGCGCACCAGTGGTACGGCGACAGCGTCACGCCGGAGACCTGGTCCGACATCTGGCTGAACGAGGGCTTCGCGACCTACGCCGAGTGGCTCTGGGAGGAGCACACCGGCGGCGCGAGCGTCACCGAGTCCGCCGCCCGGGTCGCCGCCGCTCCCGCCGACGACCCGTTCTGGTCGACCGCCGTCGCCGACCCCGGAGCTGGGGGCCTCTTCGACGCGCCCGTCTACGCCCGCGGCGGCCTGACCCTCGTCGCCCTCCGCGACCGGATCGGCGCGGACGCGTTCGGCGTGCTGCTGAAGCGCTGGGCCTCCGACAACCGCTACTCGAACGCGACGACCGCCGACTTCCAGGCCCTGGCCGAGAACGTCTCCGGCTCCGACCTCGCGAACTTCTTCGACACCTGGCTGCGCACGCCGGAGAAGCCCGCCGGTCTCTGACCCCCGGATCGCCGCGGCGCGGCCGGGGTGTCAAGGAGGGACGGCAGGTCGGCCCGAGCCGATACCGTCCCTCCATGGGCTTCTTCGACCGCAACGACTCCTCGACCAGCGCCGCAGCGCCGCAGCCGAGCGCACCCGATCCGCAGCGGCGGGTCTGGAGCGACGGCCTCGGCCGGTTCGCCACCCGCTGCCTCCAGGTGGTCATCGTCCTCCTGCTGGCCTCGGTGCTCGTCTTCGCGATGACGCAGCTCACGCTGGTGCTCATCCCCGTGATGATCGCGCTCATCCTCGCCGCGGCGATCCACCCGGTCCTGGCGTGGATGCGGCGCAAGGGCGTGCCGTCGATCCTCGCGACCTGGCTGGCGCTGATCGGGCTGCTCGCGATCCTCGGCGCGGTCGGCTGGCTGATCACGGTCGCGGTCCGCAACCAGTGGGACGAGCTGGTCAGCAGCGCCTCCGACGGCATCACCTCGCTGCAGGACTACGTGCAGCACCTGCCGTTCCAGATCACCGACGAGCAGATCGAGTCCGCCCGCCAGTCGGTCGTCGACTTCCTCACCTCCAGCTCGTTCGGCAACGGCGCGCTCGCGGGCGTCTCCGCGGCGGCGAACTTCATCACCGGCCTCGTGCTGATGATCGTGGTGCTGTTCTTCTTCATGAAGGACGGCCCGAAGATCTGGGAGTTCCTCCTGCGCCCCTTCACCGGCTCGGGCTACGAGCGCGCCAAGCGCGTCGGGCACAAGACGGTCGACGTGCTGGGCGGCTACGTCCGCGGAACGGCGACCGTCGCGGCGGTCGACGCGATCGGCATCGGCGTCGCGCTGGCGATCATCCAGGTGCCGCTGGCGATCCCGCTGGCCGTCATCGTCTTCCTCACCGCGTTCATCCCGATCGTCGGAGCCACGGCCGCCGGCATCCTCGCCGCTCTCGTCGCCCTGGTCGCCAACGGCCCGGTCGCCGCGCTGATCGTGATCCTGGTCGTCATCGGGGTCAACCAGCTCGAGGGCAACTTCCTCCAGCCGGTCGTGATGGCGCGCTCGCTGAAGCTGCACCCGCTGATCGTCCTGATCGCCCTGACCGTGGGCACCGTCCTCGCCGGCATCGTCGGCGCCGTGCTGGCCGTGCCGATCGCGGCCGTCGTCTGGGGCATCGTCTCGATCTGGAACGGGCCCTCCGACCCCGCCGAGCCCGCGCGGCAGAAGCGCGCCGAGACGGTCTAGGCCCCCGGGACCGTCGAGCGCGGGCCTAGCGCTCGACGATCCCGTCGCGCAGCGCCTGCCGGCGGAGCGAGATCTTCGTGCCGACGGCCAGCCCCTCCGCCCGGTACTTGCCCCGGGCGCTGCGCAGCGAGCTCCGTGCGGCGTCCTGGGTGATGCCGAGGAGCGTGGCGACCTGCTTCAGCGGCATCCCGTCGACGAAGAGGCGGACGATCTCCCGCTCGCGGTGCGTCAGGGTGCCCGGGCGGTCGGCCCCGAGCAGTTCCCGCGTCTGCGCCGTCAGGAAGCGCTCGTCGCGCGCCGCCGCTCGGATCGCCGCGAGGATCGTCTCGGTCCGCTCGCTCTTGACCACGTAGCCGTGCGCCCCGGCCTCGAGCGCCCGGTTGATCGTCCCCGGCTCGGAGTGCGTGCTGATGATGATCGTGGCGGCGCCGGCGGCCGCGATGATCCGGATCTTCATGGCGAGGTCGAGCTCGTCGCCGAGGTCGATGTCGAGCAGCACCACGTCGGTCGGGAAGGCCGGGTGCGCGAGCAGGTCCGTCCAGGTGCCGGCCGTCGCCGCCACGCGGATGTCCGTGCCCGAGCGGCGGATCCACTCCGCCAGCGCCGCCAGCAGGATCGGGTGGTCGTCGAGGATGGCCAGCGTGATCGCGGGCTCGTCGCTCATGTCGTCGTCCTCCTCCGGGGCCGGTGGGCGACGAGGATCCTCGTCGCGCCGTGGTCGGTCGTCGTGCGGTGCTCGCCGAGCTCGCTGAGGATGCCCCAGACCGAGCGGTCGAGGTCGCGGGCGCGGATGCCCGCGGCGACCAGGGCGAGCTCCACCCCGCCGCCCTGGCCCGGCTCCAGGCGGACGGCGAGCGGAGTCCTCCCCGCGGGGGCGGTGAGCAGCCAGAGCACCGAGAGCAGCCGCGAGCGGTCGAGCGGGGCCAGCAGCGCCGCAGCCCCGCTCGGATCGTCGATCGCGACAGCGGAGGACAGCAGCGCCGACTCCTCCACCGCGATCCTCAGCCAGGTGCGGTCGTGGCTGCGGGCGAGCGCCTCGCGGAGCTCGTCTCCGAGCACCCGCGCCCGCTCGCCCAGCTCCTCGTCCAGCGGCACCGGCGTCCGGACCCGTTCGAGGAGCTCCTCGATGCGGGCGTCCACCTGCGAGAACTCGTCGTCCGCGGCGTGGACGGTGCCGTCGGCCAGGCTGCGGTCGAGCGTGCGCCGCACGTACTGGTCGAGCGCGGTCAGCACGACGACGCACACGGCCGCGGGCGCGACGGCGAGGAGGACGTTGCTCACCGCGAGGGCGGCGCCTCCGTCGCCGAGGAGCGCCTGGCCGACGAGGCCGAGCGCCGTGAGCCCGACCAGGACCGCCAGAGCGAGGAACGAGCGCGAGAGCGGCTGGAAGGTGATCAGCGCGATCACGCCCGCGCCCACTCCCACGCAGACCGACGGGTAGTACATCGGAGCCGGTGTCGGCAGGGCGTGGTCGGCGAACTCGAGCAGCAGCGCGGCCACGTCCACAGCGAGGACGCCCGCGAAGGCCCGGCGCGGCAGCTCGCCGTGGCGGCGGAGGGCGATCGAGACCCCCACCGCGCTCGCGGCGACGACCAGCAGCCAGGAGAGTCCGCTCAGCCAGGTCGCGGACCGCGCGTCGAGGGACCAGAGGTACGAGATCACTCCGCGGATGTCGAGCAGCACCGCCATCGTGAGGAAGCCCAGCCCGAGGTAGCTCCCGCTCAGGCGGTTCGGCCGGGTGAGGCGCTCGCGGATGCTCCACAGCGCGCCCGGGCTCCTGTCCGCCGCCCGGACCAGCTCCAGGAGCGTCCCCTCCTCCTGCCGCGACCCGCTCACAGCGGCACGCTCAGCAGCACGGTCGCGCCGGACCCGGGCGCCGAGAAGACCCGGACCGCGCCGCCCACCGCCTCGATCCGGCCGACGACCGACTCCGCGAGGCCGAGGCGTCCGGCCGCCACCGCGGCCGGGTCGAAACCGCGCCCCTCGTCCGAGACGACGACGCGGAGCGTGCCCGCCTCCTCCGCCACGCTCACGTGGGCCAGGTCCGCTCCGGAGTGGCGCCGCACGTTCTCGAGGCACTCCCCTGTCGCGCGCACCATGGCGTCGAGCACCTCCGGTCGGATCCGCGGCTGCGCACCGCCGTGCCAGCGCACCTCCACGCCCACCGCCGCCGACCGCCGACCGAGCGCGAGGAGCGCCTCCGGCACCCCGGCCGCCCCGTCCGGGTCCGGCTCCTCCACCGTCTCCAGGCCGCGCAGGAGGGCCAGGTCGGCGGCGGCCCGGTCGCGCAGCACGGGAGCGGGCACGCCCTCCCCCCGGTGCGCCACCAGCGTCAGCGTCGCCAGGATCGTGTCGTGCATCAGCCGCGCGTCGGCGCGGTGCCGGGACTCGCTCTCGCTCGAGCGGCGCTCGGCGTCGTGGGCGGTCCGGAGGCGGGCGGTGCCGACGTGCGCACGCGCGACGCAGCCCGCGAGCCACCGCGCGGCGGTCAGGAGCAGCGCCCAGCAGACGACGACCGAGATCAGGACGAAGGGAGCGCGCCCGGACGCGCCCGTCGCCGCCGCGCCGAGGGCGAGGACCGGGAGCAGCGCGAGGACCGCGGCCCACGGCATGCCCCGCCAGGAGCCGACGGCGAGCAGCGCGCACGGCAGCGCCATCGAGGCGAGCATCGTGATCCCGCCCAGAACGGCGCGGAGGGAGGCGTCGACGCCCGGCGAGAGGAAGGCGGCGAGTGCCGCGACGTCCAGCGCGGATCCCAGGATCACGGCCCTCGTCCCGGTCGCGACCGATCGGCCGGGCGCGAGCTGCACGAGCGCCGAGACGACCAGTAGCGCCAGGCTCGGCAGCACCGTGGTCAGCTGCGCGGGCGTCAGGGCGAGCAGGTGCAGCGCGGAGGCGGCGGTCAGCACCCCGCCCGCACGCCGGGCGCAGAGCACGCCGACCTCGCACTGCTCGCGCAGCAGCACCGCGGCGTCGGCGGGCCGGGGAGGCAGGGGCACGGTGACCTCGGGAGGACGGGCTCCGGGCTCGTTCCGGGGCGACGGTGGCGGGGAGGCTGTGGCGGGGAGGCTGTGGCGGGGAGGCTGTGGCGGGGATCGGCGGCGGGGAACGGCGCGATCCGAGTCGTATCGTGGCACACCGCGACCCGCCCGGACAGCGGTTCCGGCCGCCTCGCGCACGCGGATCGGCGCGCCGTCTGACGCCGGCGGTCGCGCTCGGGGGCCGTGATCCCGTAGAGTCGAGACATCTCCTGGGCGATCGCCCGAATTCCACGGCTGAGAAGTCGCACGACGACGAAGAGACTCAGCCCCTGATAGAGACCGCACCGACCGAGAGCATCGTCCTCGGTCGTCCGGTTCGAACGCCCGCCTCGCACGCGGGTAACGCCCTTCACAGGACGCCGCGGAAGCCGCGCCGTTCCTCGTTCGACCCCCGCTCCACCGGCTCGACCGGTCCGCGGGACGTTCTCCCCCGCAGAGCCGCCCTCCCCCGGAGGCGCGAGCTCAGCCCCTAGACGACCCGGACGACTCCGGCAGACGCGTGTTTCACCCGCGGAGGCCGAGTCGAGCGGGTACCGCACACTCGTGCGGACTCTGACGACGCCGGCCTCGGTCGGCGTCATTAACACATAAGGAAAAGAAATGCCTACTGGCACCGTTAAGTGGTTCAACTCCGAAAAGGGCTTCGGCTTCATCGCTCCCGACGACGGAGGCGCCGACGTGTTCGCGCACTTCTCCGCCATCGCGAAGCAGGGCTACCGCGAGCTCGTCGAGAACCAGCACGTCGAGTACGACGTCGAGCAGGGCCGCAAGGGCCCGCAGGCCGCGAACATCCGCGGCGTCGGCGAGTAATCTCCGACTTCCGACGCCCCGTCGACCAGGATCCCCGGATCCGGTCGGCGGGGCGTCCGTCGTTGACGGGGTGATCCCGCCCCCGGCCGGCGGAGGCGAAACCCGTGTCCCCCCTCCGGGCCGCAGGATCGGTATCCTCTCCGTGGCGGCTCCCGAGCTCACGGAGCCCGCGACGCCGTCCGGGACTCCGGCGCGTCGGCACCACTTCACGGCGGAGACAATGGGACGACTGATCTACGGACCGCAATCACTCGAGATCGACTTCGAGGACCGGCTCCTCGCGCACCTCAAGGTCGCGATGTTCACCAAGATGCGGCGGAACGAGTCGTTCAGCCTCTCCTGGAGCGAACCGGAGTCGTCCGGCTACGGCCGCAGCTCCGTCTGGGTGCACCCGACGACTCCGCTGCACTTCCGGTTCCACGGCAGCAAGCGGCCGTCGCTGAACCGCCTGTGGATCGAGCAGTTCATCGCGAGCGCGAACAACACCGGCGAGATGACCGTGGTGCCGGAGCCGGCCGAGGGCTCCTGACCCGCGACGCTCCTCAGACCACGAGCGGCCGGGCCGTGTGCACGAGCTCCTCGTGCGGCAGGGCCCGGAGGCGCTCGGCGATCTCGGCACGGGCGCCTGCGTCGACCGACGCCCGGGCGTGCTCCTGCGGCCGCAGCGGCGTGAGAGTGACCAGGTCGGCGTGACCGGTCGCCAGGTCGAGCCGCTCGGGCAGGCCGGGGCTGCGCAGGCCCAGGAGGACACCGACGGTGCCCTGCTCATCGGTCCAGGCGGGCGGCGCCGCGACGTTCGCGAGCCGCGCCGTGTCGAGGGAGCTGCGACAGCACACCCCCTGGAGGGCGGCCCGTCGGGCGGCCTCGTACAGCAGGCGGAAGTGCCAGTGGTTCCAGAGCTCGGCGGTGGGGACGCCGCGGACGGCGGACGTCTCGAGGCACAGCTCGAGGCCGAGACCGGTGCCGGGATGCGCGAGCCGGTCGAAGGGATCGCTCAGCCCGTCGGTAGCGAGCACCACGGAGGCGCCGCGGTCGACGCGCAGGAACGCACGGTGATCGGTGGGCCAGCGCGCGCCGCCGCGGACGCCCGGGTCCTCGGTCGAGACGACGACGGTGCGATCGAGCGCACCCACTCCGCGCCAGGCGTCGGCCCGGTCCTCCGCCACCGCCTCGGCCAGCGCCCGCCTCTCGTCCTCGGTCCATCGGACCTCACGAGTGCGGTTCAGGAACAACGACATGGGACTCCCCGTCCGCGCGACCGGCGTGCCGCGCTCCCGGAACGCTACGGCGCCCACCCCTGCTCCTCCTCCGAGCAACCGGAACGCCAGCTGTGTTTGTTGCGCGGCGGTCCCCGCCCGCCGCGGCGCGGTCGGCTCCCAGGAGTGGCCGGGCAGGTGGAGCGAGTCGCGACCGGCTACGCCGAAACGCTGGAACGCGTTTCGACGGTTCGCCTCACGGCGGTGTTCACTCCCGCGGCGGTCCCCGCCCGCCGCGGCGCGGTCGGCTCCCAGGAAAGGCCGGGCAGGTGGAGCGTGTCGCGTCCGGCTACGCCGAAACGCTGGAACGCGTTTCGTCGGTTCGCCTCCGGCGGTGGTCGTTACCGCGGCGGTAGCCGGCCGCCACGGAAGACGGCTCAACCCAGGGGGTTGATGCCGTTGGTGCGCCAGCGCTCGTCGGCGAGCTGGCCGGGGGTGCCGGCGCTCGCGTTCTCGCCCAGGGGCTCGCCGCCCTCGACGGCGTCGGCGCCGAGCGCGGTGCCGGCTCCCTCGGCGGTGCTGCCGGGGGGAAGCAGGCCCTCCTCGTCCTCGCGGGGGCCGACCTCGTCCTCGGGGGCGTTCTCGGAGCCGCTCTCGCTCATCGGGTCGTAGCCGTGGTCCGGGTCGCGGCTCTCGTCGGCCGTCGTGTTCTCCTCGACCTCGGCGTCGGCGGGACGGACGTCGTCGGCCTTCTCCGCATCGGTGGAGGGGGTGGCCTCGAAGCCTGCGAACTCGGGGCTGTCGTCTGCGCTCATGGCCGCCACGGTAGCACCGGGCCCGCGGGCACCGGAGGGGGTTCCGCCGGGCGCCCGCGACGCCTCCGCTCAGCGGCCACGCCCTAGGCTCGGGGGGCTGGCACGGACGACGGGAGCGACATGCGACGACTCGGGTACGACAGGTTCGGCGGGCCCGATCTGCTCTCGTGGCGGGAAGCGCCGGTGCCCATGCCGGGTCGCGGCGAGGTCCTGGTGCGCACACGCGCGGCGAGCATCAATGCGACCGACGAGAAGATCCTGTCCGGCTCCGCACGGATCATGGCCGTCGGCCGCTCCCGTCCCTACGGGTTCGGCCTCGACATCGCCGGCACCGTCGAGGCGCTCGGCCCGGGGTCGCACTCGGTCGCGATCGGCGACCGCGTGGTGGGGATGACCCGCGACGGCGACGCCTTCGCCGACGCGTCCATCGCGCGCAGCCGCTCGCTCGTCCCGATGCCCGACTCCCTCGGCTTCGTCGAGGCCGTCACGCTCGCGATGTCGGGCGGCACCGCGGTGGGCCTGGTGGACGCACTGCACGTGCGCGCCGGCGAGCGCGTCCTCGTCAGCGGCGGCTCGGGAGCCATCGGCGATCCGACGATCCAGCTGCTGTTGCGGGCGGGCTGCACGGTCGCGGCCACCGGCTCGGCCGCCTCCGCCGACCTGCTCCGCTCGCTCGGCGCCGAGCCGCACGACTACCGCGCGCTCGACCTCGGGGTGCTGGGCGGCCGCTTCGACGTGGTCGTCGACGTCTCCGGCCACCTGCCGGTCGACGACGCGGCGATCCTCCTGGCCGAGGGCGGGCGCATCGCGACGCTGGTGCCGAGCGGTCCGGCGCTGGTCTCGCAGGCGACGGGCCTCGTCCGCCGCGACCGCCCGCGGGTGCGCAACATGATCGTGGTGGCGACGGCGGAGCGGATCGGGCGCGCGGTCTCGCTCGCCACCTCCGGCGAGCTGCGGCCCCGGCCGGGCGCCGTGCATCCGCTGGGCGACGTCGTCGACGTGCTGTCGCGCCGAGCGACCGGCGCCGACCGCACGATCGGCAAGATCGTCTTCACCGCCGACGACTCGGCTCCGCTGAGCTGACCACCGGCTCCTCCTCCTCGGCCGGTCGGCCGAGCGAGAGCGTGGCCAGGAAGCCGACGGCGAGGAACCCGGCGGCCGCGAAGGCGGCGTAGCGGGTGCCGTCCGAGAACGCCTCGCCCGCCGCCCGGGCCGCGTCGGCGGTGGCCGGTGAGGCGGCCAGCCCGGCGATCGCCGCGCCGGAGGAGTCGACCACCGCGTCGACGGTGCTCGCGACCTGCTCCGCGGGGAGGCCCTGCTGCTCGAGCGAGGTCGAGAGGACCCCCGCGGTCGAGGTGTAGAGGATCGTCCCGAGCACGGCGATGCCCAGCGCCGAGCCGATCTGCCGCGCGGTCGACTGCGTGCCCGAGCCCTGCCCGCTGAGCTCGACGGGCACGTCCCGGAGCACGACCCCGGTCAGCTGCGCCGTCGCGAGGCCGACGCCGAAGCCGTAGACGGCGAGGAACGGGACGAGGGCCCACCACGGGGTGGAGTCGGAGACGACCAGGCCGATGCCCGCGACGCCGACGATCTCGGCCGCGAGACCCACCCGCACGATCAGCACCGGCGCGACCCTGTTGCCGAAGGCGCCGGCGAAGCCCGAGGCGACGAAGGAGCCGAGCGCGAGCGCGAGGAGCACCAGGCCGGTCTGCACGGCCGTGTAGCCGAGGACGCTCTGGAGCCAGATCGGCAGCGCCAGGATGATCCCGAACTCGCCGAGCGAGACGATCATCGCGGTGAGGTTGCCGTTGCGGAACGAGGCGAGGCGGAAGAGCCCGATCGCGAGCATCGCCGAGCGCCCGGCGCGCTCGCGGGCCCGCGCCCAGAGGACGAAGGCGACCCCGGCGAGCACCGCGACGGCGAACGCGATCGGGACCGGCGAGAGACCGAGCGGCCAGCTCCAGCCGCCGACGCTCAGGCGCTCGTCGACGCCCCACCAGCCGAGGGTGCGCCCCTCGATGAGGGCGAACACCAGGGAGGCGGAGGCGATGATCGAGAGCGCGGCGCCGACGAGGTCGACCCTCCGCCCGTCGGGCTGCCGCGACTCGTCGACGAACAGCAGCGCTCCGACCACGATGATCACGCCGAGCGGGATGTTGATGCCGAACGCCCAGCGCCAGGAGAAGTCGGTGGTGAGCCAGCCGCCGAGCAGCGGGCCGACCGCGGTCATGCCGCCGATGGTCGAGCCCCAGACGGCGAAGGCGATGGCGCGCTCGCGCCCGCGGAAGGTGGCGTTGATCAGCGAGAGGGTCGTCGGCAGCACCATCGCTCCTCCGACGCCCTGCACGACCCTGGAGAGGATCAGCAGGTCGCCGGTCGGAGCGAAGGCCGCCGCGACGGAGGAGAGCGCGAAGAGCGAGACGCCGACGATCAGCATGCGGCGCCGGCCCCAGCGGTCGGCGAGGGTGCCGAAGACCAGCAGGAGCGCGGCGAACACGAGCGTGTACGACTCCTGCACCCACTGCACCTGGGTCGAGGTGATCCCGAGATCGGCGACGATCGACGGGATGGCGACGTTGACGATGGTCGAGTCGACGATGATCGTCGCCACTCCGAGGCTGATGACGACCAGCCCGATCCACTTGCGGTTGCGCACGACGCTCTCCTCCGACGATTTAGTAAGCCAGCTGACTATATGCCCGCGGAGGGCGCCGTGTCGAAGGGAGGGCCTGGAAGATTAGCGGGAGGCGGGCGCGGCGACAAGGGCGCGAAGCTCCCGGAGCCGCCCGGTCAGGATGGACGCATGCCCGCATCCCCCCGTTCCTTCCCGTATCCCCTCGGCGTCTCCCTCCGCGGCGACGCCGGCGCCGACGTCGCCGTCTACTCCGAGACCGCGGACAGCGTCGAGGTCTGCCTCTTCGACGAGTCCGGAGCAGAGACCCGCGTCGCCCTCACCGAGCGGACCGGCCACGTCTTCCACGGCCTCGTCCCCGAGATGGGCATCGGCACCCGCTACGGACTGCGCGTCGACGGCCCCTGGGACCCCGCCAACGGCCTCCGCCACAACGCCGCCAAGCTCCTCCTCGACCCGCACGCCACCGCGATCGAGGGCTCGTACACCTGGTCCGAGGACGTCTTCGGCCAGTTCTACGAGGACGCCGACACCCGCAACGACGCCGACTCCGCGCACGCGGTCCCCCGCTGCGTCGTCACCGATCCCGACTCCTTCGACTGGAGCGGCGACACCGCGCCGCGCATCCCGCTCGAGGAGACCGTCGTCTACGAGGTGCACGTGAAGGGCTTCACGAAGCTGCACCCCGACGTGCCCGAGGACATCCGCGGCACCTACCGCGGCCTCGCGCACCCCGCCGCGATCAAGCACTTCACCGACCTGGGCGTGACCTCGGTCGAGCTGCTCCCCGTGCACCAGTTCGTGCAGGACTCGCACCTCGAGGAGAAGGGCCTGCGCAACTACTGGGGCTACAACTCCCTCGGCTTCTTCGCGCCGCACAACGAGTACTCGCACGCCGGGGACGACGGCTCGCAGGTCGACGAGTTCAAGGCCATGGTCAAGGCGTTCCACGAGGCCGGCCTCGAGGTCATCCTCGACGTGGTCTACAACCACACCGCCGAGGGCAACGACAAGGGCCCCACCCTCTCGTTCAAGGGCATCGACAACGGCTCCTACTATCGACTGGTGGAGGAGGACCGCGCGAACTACTTCGACACCACCGGCACCGGCAACAGCCTCAACGTCGCGCACCCGGCCGCGCTCGGCCTGATCATGGACTCGCTGCGCTACTGGGTGACCGAGATGCACATCGACGGCTTCCGCTTCGACCTCGCCACCACCCTCACCCGCCAGACCGGTGAGGCCGAGGTGCACAGCGCCTTCCTCGACCTGATCGCGCAGGACCCGGTGCTCGCGCCCGTCAAGATGATCGCCGAGCCGTGGGACACCGCCGGCTACCAGGTCGGCGGCTTCCCCGCGGACTGGTCGGAGTGGAACGGGAAGTTCCGCGACGACGTGCGCGACTTCTGGAACGGCGCCGACTCGGTGCTCGGCACGACCGCGCAGCGCGTCCTCGGCTCCCCCGACGTGTACGAGGCCGACCGCCGCTCGCCGGTCTCCAGCATCAACTTCGTCACCGCGCACGACGGCTTCACCCTCGCCGACCTCACCGCCTACTCGCGCAAGCACAACGCGGCCAACGGCGAGGACAACAACGACGGCGAGAGCGACAACCGCTCCTCCAACAACGGCGCCGAGGGCCCGACCGAGAACGAGGCGGTCAACGAGCGCCGCGACCGCATGCGCCGCAACTTCCTCGCGACGCTGCTGCTCTCGGCCGGCGTGCCGATGATCCTGGGCGGCGACGAGATCGCCCGCACCCAGGGCGGCAACAACAACGCCTACTGCCAGGACGACGAGATCTCGTGGTTCGACTGGGAGAACGCGGACCGCGAGCTGCTCGCCTTCACCCAGGAGCTGATCGCCCTCCGCGCCGCGGAGCCGGCGCTGCGCCCGAAGTGGTTCCGCCGCGCCCCCGGCGACGGCGGCCCCGACACGGTCGACATCCTCCGCTCCGACGCGCAGGGCTTCGCCGACGAGGACTGGGACAACCCCGACGCCCGCTCGATCACCTTCGTGTTCGAGCACGAGGGCAGCGCGAGCTTCGCCCTGCTGCTGAACGCGGCGGAGAACGGCGTCGAGTTCACCGTTCCCGAGGCGCCCGGCGCCGAGTGGACGCTGGCCGCCTCGAGCGACCCGGAGCAGGTCGTCGAGGGCGAGGTCACCACGCTGATCGTGCGCGACGGCTCGTTCACGCTGCTGCGCTCGGCCTCCTGATGACCGGCCGGACCCCGCGGCTCCTCCGCTTCGGCGGGCGCATCGCGGGGTTCGGCACGTCCTCGGGCACGAGGATCGTGCTGGGCCTCTGGGAGGACACCCCCTTCGGCCCGTTCGCCGACGCGATGGTCGAGGACGGCGACGGCCACCGCCTCCTGATCGCACCGACCCGCGAGGTCGCGGACTTCATCGGGTCGACGTACGCGTTCGACGAGGTGCGGATCGCGCCGGTGTCGTGGCGGAGGATCGCGGGCGGCCTGTCCGTCTCGGCCGGACCGCTCGCGGTGCGACTGGAGCTCGGCGGTCTCACTGCGCTCGGCCGGCTGCTGCGGATCGTTCCGCGACCGCTCGCCGAGCACCCGGCATGGCTGACCGCGATCTCGCCGGTCGCTTCCCTGCTCGTCCGCGGGGTCAGTACGGCCGGGTCGGCCGGGCACGGACGCCGCGAGTACTACGGCGTGCGGGCGATCCGCCGCGTCGAGGGCGTCCACGCGGTGCTGGCGGAGGAGGACCTCGGCCCGTTGCGCCCGCTCTCGCCGCCCGTGCGGTTCGGCTTCTCGTCGGCGCCCGCCGCTCCGGCGATCGTCGACGTCACCACCACCATCGCGCTCCCGCGCGAGGGGACCACCGCGCTCCGGCGCGACCGAGAGAGAGGAGCCGCCTCGTGAAGAAGGGCGACAAGATCAGCTGGAACACCTCGCAGGGCGAGACCCACGGCGAGCTGGTCGAGAAGAAGACGAAGGAGTTCCAGTTCGAGGGGCAGAAGTTCAACGCCTCGGACGACGAGCCCTACTGGATCGTGCAGAGCGACAAGACCGACGCGAAGGCCGCGCACAAGGAGTCGTCGCTGACGAAGAAGTGAGCGGGCGCAGGCCGAGCGGCTGCGGGCCGGGCTCCGGATCGACTCCGGGGCCCGGCCCGCGCCCGTCTCACGCGATGCGGATGAGCTTCTTGTTCACGAACTCCTCGAGGGCGGGGCGGCCCATCTCGCGGCCGGTGCCCGAGCGCTTCACGCCGCCGAAGGGCAGCTCGGCCGCGTCGCCGAGGACGAGGTTGATCCAGACCATGCCGGCGTCGATCCGGTCCGCCAGGCGCAGCGCCTGCTCCTGGTCGGTCGTGTAGAGGTAGGAGCCGAGGCCGTAGGGGGTGTCGTTCGCGAGGGCGATCGCCTCGTCCTCGTCGCGGACGCGGTAGAGCGCGGCGACGGGGCCGAAGAACTCCTCGCGGTAGGCGTCCATCTCGGGCGTGACGCCCTCGAGCACGGCGGGCGGGAAGAAGTTGCCGGTCACCTCGCCGCTGGCGCGGACGGTGGCCCCCTGCTCGCGCGCGGCCGCCAGCTGCGCCTCGAGGCGCTCCGTCGCGGCGGAGGAGGAGAGCGGGCCGAGGAGGGTGCCCTCCGCGAACGGGTCGGCCGGCTGGGCGCGGGTGAACGCCTCCGTGAACTTCTCGGCGAACGCGTCGTACAGCTCGTCGATCACGATGAAGCGCTTCGCGGCGTTGCAGGACTGGCCGTTGTTGTCCAGGCGCGCGGCGACCGCGTCCTCGACCGCCTTGTCGAGGTCGTCGGTCGACAGGAGCACGAACGGGTCGGAGCCGCCGAGCTCGAGCACGACCTTCTTCAGGTGGCGGCCCGCGAGCTCCGCGACGGCCGCGCCGGCCCGCTCGGAGCCGGTGACGGAGACGCCCTGGACCCGGGGGTCGGCGATGACGGTCGCGGTCTGCTCGTTCGTGGCGTAGAGGTTCACGTAGACGCCGGCGGGCGCACCCAGCTCCTCGGCCGCGGTGCGGAACATGTCGGCGATGGCGGCGGCCGACTCCGGGCACTGCGGCGCGTGCTTGAGCAGGATCGTGTTGCCCGCGACCACGTTCGGGCCGGCGAAGCGGGCCACCTGGTAGTAGGGGAAGTTCCACGGCATGATGCCCAGCAGCACGCCCAGCCCGGCGCGGCGGATCAGCGCGGAGCCGGTGCCCTCGGCGAGCTCGATCGGCTCGTCGGCGAGGAAGGCCTCGCCGTTCTCGGCGTAGTAGCGGTAGATGTCGGCGGCGAAGCCGACCTCGCCCTGCGCCTGGTCGAGCGGCTTGCCCATCTCGCGGACGATGATCGCCGCGAGCTCGTCGGCGCGCTCGACGTGCAGCTCTGCCACGCGGGCGATCAGCGCCGCGCGGGTCGTGACGGGCACGGTTCGCGACCACGAGGAGTAGGCGTCCTGCGCCGAGCCGATCGCCGCGGTCAGCTCGGCATCGCCGAGGGTCGGGTACTCGCGGAGGGTCTCCCCCGTGGCCGGGTCGATCACGGCGTAGTGGGTGCTCATGCGGGCTGTGCTCCTTCGCGCTGGGGGGCCGGTGCGGTCGCGCCGTCCTCGTCGATGATCTCCTGTGCCAGGCGCCTGCCGACGCGGACGGCGCCATCGACGTGCTGGTAGCCCTCGGCGGCGAGGTCGCTCGTGCCGAAGCGGAGCGGACCCACCGGCTCCAGCTGCAGCGCGCCGTACCGGGTCAGCCCGCCCAGGTCGAAGCTCGCGGCGTACGCGCCCTGCGTCCACTCCTCGGACGCCCAGTCGCTCTCGTAGTAGACGACCGGATCGAGTGCGGCCGGGCCGAAGTAGGCGGCGAGCGAGTCGAGGATCGCGGCCTTCCGCTCCGCCTCGTCGAGCGCGAGCACGCGGTCGGCCTTCTCGTCCGAGACGAAGCCGACCAGGGTGCCGCGCTCCTCCCCGTGGTTCGAGTTGTCGTAGGCCTCGTGGACGAGCGAGTGCGGGCTGAACGCGGTGCCGGAGAGGCCGTCGGCGCGCCAGAAGGGCGTGGCGTACGTGGCGTGCACCTTGATCACGAGGCCGAGCGACTGGTGCTGCAGGGCCTGCTGCCGCAGGCGCGGGAGCGGCGGGTCGAACGAGATGCGGCCGACGAGGTTCGGCGGCACGGCGACGATCGCGCGGCGGGCGCGGAGGACGGCGCCGTCGGCGCGCACCTCGACCCCGTCGTCACCGTGGCGGACGGAGCGGACCGGGTACCCGAGCAGGACGCGCTCGGCGCCGAGGCGCTCGGCGAGCCGCTCCGGGACCTGCTGGAGGCCGCCGATCACGCGCTTGTCGAGGATGAAGTCGGCGTCGACCAGGTTGCTGAAGCTCCCCGCGCTCGCGGCCATGAGGAGCGCCTGGAGGAGGGAGAAGGCGTGCGCCGGCTTGGTGAGCATGGCGTCGGCGAGGAAGAGGGCGATGTTGGCCCGTGCCTCCTCGTCGTCGCTCTGCTGCTCCAGCCATGCGGCGAAGGTGATGCGGTCGTAGTCGCGGGCGAGCGGGTGCGTCCACGGCGCCGCCGGATCCGTCTCGGCGACGAGGCGGTCGAGCACCTCGATCAGGCGGGAGATCTCGGACTCGGTGCGCTCGCTCCCCGGGAAGATGTCGCCGGTGAAGCGGCGGGCGGAGCCGTCGGCGCCGATGTAGACGCTCTCGCCCTCGCGGTAGCGGGAGTAGGTGCCGAGGCCGAGCTCGTCGAGGGTCTCGAGGAGCGCCGTCTGGTCCGGCGAGACCCACTGGCCGCCGAGCTCGAGGAGCTGCCCGTCGACCACGCGGGTCTCGAGCCGACCGCCCACCCGCTCGCGCGCCTCGACGACGACGACGTCGAGGCCGTGCTGCTGCAGCCGGAGCGCCGCGGTGAGTCCGGTGGCACCGGCTCCGATCACGACGACGTCGTGCTCGCTGGGGGACATGACTTCTCTTTCCGTCGGTGATCGCGGGAGTGGACGCGCGAATACGGACGATCCTGTCACAGAAGCGGAGGAGAACGTCAGTGAGTGCGCCCGATGGAGGGTGGACTCGAAGCGCCCTCGACCGAACTACATAGGCGTGCTATATTGTTTCTCGTGCCCGATCCCAGTGCCCCCGTGCGTCTCGCCTCCGCCGCCACCGCCCTCACGCGGTTCGCGGGCCGGGCGAGCGGCGCGACCGGGCTCGGCGCGCAGTCCGGAGCCGTCTGGTCGACGCTCGCCGAGCTGCGCACCGCCTCCCCCTCCCGCCTCGGCGAGCTCGCCGAGCGGGTCCGCGTCACCCAGCCGACGATGACCGGCATCATCGCCCGGCTCGACGAGGCCGGCTGGATCCGCCGCGTCCACGACGCCGGCGACGGCCGCGCCTGGCTGATCGAGGGCACTCCCGCCGGCTTCGACGCCCTCGCCGAGCACCGGCTCCGCCTCGAGGCCGCCCTGGCCCCGCTGTTCGAGGACCTCGACGAGGACGACCGCCTCGCCCTCGAGCGCGCCGCGACCC
The DNA here is from genome assembly GCF_002932735.1 of Rathayibacter sp. AY1B7. Lineage (NCBI taxonomy): Bacteria > Bacillati > Actinomycetota > Actinomycetes > Micrococcales > Microbacteriaceae > Rathayibacter > Rathayibacter sp. AY1B7. The sequence continues at coordinate 9,020 of NZ_PSWK01000002.1, read as the reverse complement.
TCGTCGAGGCCCGCGTCGCCCGGATCGCCGGCACCCCCGTCCCCTCCTCCCCCGAGAAAGGCTCCACGCCGTGACCACCTCCCCCCACTCGCCCGCCCAGGGCTCGATCCTGAAGCAGCCGCTGGCCGTCTGGGCCGTCGCCTTCGCCGCGGTGATCGCCTTCATGGGGATCGGCCTGGTCGACCCGATCCTCCCGGCCATCGCCGAGAGCCTGCAGGCGACTCCGACCGAGACCTCGCTGCTCTTCACGAGCTACCTCGTCATCACCGGCGTCGTGATGTTCTTCACCAGCTGGCTCTCCAGCCGCATCGGCGCCAAGAAGACCCTCATGATCGGCCTGGTGCTGATCGTGGTGTTCGCCGCGCTCGCCGGCACGGCGGGCAGCGTCGAGGGCGTCATCGGCTTCCGCGCGGGCTGGGGCTTCGGCAACGCCCTGTTCATCTCGACCGCCCTGTCGACCATCGTCGGCGCAGCGAGCGGAGGCTCCTCCGCGGCGATCGTGCTCTACGAGGCCGCACTGGGCATCGGCATCGCCGTCGGCCCGCTGCTCGGCGGGCTCCTCGGCAGCGTCTCGTGGCGCGGTCCGTTCTTCGGGACCGCCGTGCTGATGGCCGTCGGCTTCATCGCCATCGCGACGCTCCTGCGCGAGGACGGCCCCAAGCCCGCTCCGACTCCGCTCTCGGCGCCCTTCGCGGCCCTCAAGGTCCCGGCCATCCGCACGCTGGCGGGTGCCGCCCTGTTCTACAACATCGGCTTCTTCGTGCTGCTCGCCTACACGCCCTACCCGCTCGGGCTGGATGAGATGGGCCTCGGCTTCACGTTCTTCGGCTGGGGCCTGGGCGTGGCGATCACCTCCGTGTTCGTCGCTCCGCTGCTCACCCGGCGCCTCCCGCGCACCGTCGTGCTGCGCTCGGTGCTGCTGCTGCTCGCGCTCGACCTGATCGCCGGCGGCTTCGTGATCTCGTCGCGCGTCGGCCTGATCGTCTGCATCATCGTCGGCGGCCTGCTGCTCGGAGTCGTCAACACGGTGCTCACCGAGTGCGTGATGGAGGCGACCGACCTGCCCCGCTCCGTCGCCTCGTCCGCCTACTCCGGCGTCCGCTTCCTCGGCGGCGCGATCGCCCCGCCCGCCGCGTCCGCCCTGGCCGCCGCGATCTCGCCGGCCTTCCCGATGTACGCCGCGGCCGGAGCGGTCGCCGTCGCCGCGCTGATCGTGCTGCTCGGACGCCGCACCCTGGCCCGCGCCGACGCCCACGAGCCCGAGCCCGAGCTCGTCGAGGCGCAGGCGATCACGCTCGGCGAGTGACGCGCTCGGCGGGCTTCAGGGGCCCGCCGAGGGGTCGCGAACGGTCGTCATCCGAGCGGGATGGCGGCCGTTCGTGACGCATGGACGCGGTCGAGCGGGGTGGGCGGCGGATCCGACCTGTGGAGAACCGGTTCACGAGGATCGGGAGGCGGGACAGTGGCCGGATGCACGATCCCTCGCCGCTTCCGATCGGACTCCGCGGCCGCGCCTTCACCGTCGCTGACGCTCGCGCGAGCGGTCTGAGCCGCGGGCGGCTCCGCAGCTCCGACCTCCACCGGCCCTTCCACGGCGTCCGCACCGCCGACCCCGACCCCGACCTGCGCCTGCGCGCGGAGGCGCTCCTCGCGCTGGTCGGTCCGGAGGCGCTCCTGAGCCACGTGACGGCGGCGCGGCTCTGGCCGCTCGACCTCCCGCCCGCCGCTGCGGACGAGCCGGTGCACGTCAGCGTCCGCCGGCCGGGACGCGCTCCCCGGCACCGGAACGTCGTCGGCCACGCCCTCGCCGATCCCGACGTCCGCCGTGTCCTCCGCCGCGGACTCCCCCTCACCGATCCGGCCTCGCTCTTCTGCCATCTCTCCGCGCTCCTCGAGCCGGACGACCTCGTCGCGGTGGGCGACGCGCTGGTGCGCACGCCGGTCGTCGGCGATCCGGCCGATCGACGGCCCTGGGTGCCGCTGCCCGACCTGCGGGAGCGCGTGTCGGCCTTCCGCGGTCGGGGCTCGGTGCGACTCCGCGCCGCGCTCGCTCTGGTGCGCGACGGGGCGGAGTCGCGGCAGGAGTCGCGGTTCCGGCTCGCGTCCATGCGGGCGGGGCTCCCGGAGCCGGTGCTGCAGGAGCCGCTGTTCGACTCCGACGGGGTCTTCGTCGGGCGGCCGGACGGCTGGTACCCCGCGGAGCGGGTCGCGTGGGAGTACGAGGGCGACGATCATCGCACCAGCAACCGGCGCTTCGCGCGCGACCTCGGCCGCTACGACGACCTCGCCTCGATCGGGGTCCGCGTCGTCCGCATCGTCGGCGCCGAGTTCGTCCCCCACCCCGAGCGCTCCGTCGAGCGCCTGCGACGAGCACTCGCCGACCGGGCTCCGCATCGACGACCGCCGAGGGGTCGCGAACGGTCGTCATCCGAGCGGGATGGCGGCCGTTCGTGACGCCTCACTGGAGGGCGCGCGCTCAGGAGTCAGGGGGCGACCTCGAAGAGGCGCGGGCGCAGCGCGGACGTGCGCGGGTCGGCGGCGCAGGCGGCGAGCGCCGCCGCGAGGACGCCGCGGGCCGGGTGCGGCTCGCGGACGTACACGTCGACGCCGGCTGGCGTGAACGGCGTCCGGGCGAAGCGGGTGAGCGCCCAGCCCGCCTCGTCGTCGGCGGCCACGAACGACCAGCGGCTGCGGGCGAGGAGGGTCAGCGGCTCGACGCCGCGCCAGCGGAAGCCGGACGGATCGTGCGGGTCGGGGGTGTCGATCCCGACCACGTAGTGCGAGCGCGTGCGGCCGCGCCAGCTGACGACGTCGCCGATCCCGCCGGTCGGGAGCGGCGCGTACGTGATCGCCACCCCCGACCGCGAGCGCCAGAGCGGCAGCGAGGAGCCCCGGACGAACCAGGTGCCGCTCGCGAGCGCCCGGGCGTCGATCATCGGAGGGCGTGCTTGATGTTGGTGCGGGCCAGCGCGACGGCCTCGCCCGCTCCTCCGTTCATCACGATCTTCGAGACCGCCAGCGCGAAGCCCTTCACCTGCGCGCCCGTGATCGTGGGCGGGAGCGAGAGGGCGAGCGGATCCGTCACCACGTCGACGAGGACCGGGCCGCCGTCGGCGAGCGCCGAGCGGAGGGCCTCCTCCACGTCTCGCGGGTCCTCGACGCGGATTCCGCGGATTCCTATCGCCTCCGCCACCTTCGCGTAGTCGACCATCGGCACGTCGACGGCGAAGTCCGGGAAGCCGTCGACCAGCATCTCGACCTTCACCAGCCCGAGCGTGGAGTTGTTGAACACGACGATCGTCACGGGCAGCCGGTAGGCGGCGACCGTGACCAGCTCGCCCATCAGCATCGAGAGCCCGCCGTCGCCGCTCAGCGAGACGACCTGGCGCCCCGGGTGCGAGAGCTGCGCGCCGACCGCCTGCGGCAGCGCGTTCGCCATCGAGCCGTGCATGTACGAGCCGAGCAGGCGCCGCTTCCCGTTGGGGGTGATGTAGCGGGCCTGCCAGACGTTGCCCATGCCGGTGTCGGCGGTGACGATCGCGTCCTCGGAGAGCAGGCCGTCGAGCGTGGACGCGACGAGCTCGGGGTGGATCGGGCTGCGCGTGCCGACCTCGGTGTACTTCCCGACGACTCCGGTGACCAGCTTCTCGTGCTTCTTCAGCGTCTTGTCGAGGAAGCGGTGGTCCTTCCGCTGCACGAGCGGGGTCAGCGCGGTGAGGGTCGCCGCCACGTCGCCGTGGACGGGGTGCGCGACGCTGACGCGGCGCCCGAGCTTCGAGGCGTCGCTGTCGACCTGAGCGATCACGACCTTCGAGGCGTCGGGGAGGAACTGCTCGTAGGGGAAGTCGGTGCCGAGGAGGAGGAGCAGGTCGGCGTCGTGCATGCCGGCGTGCGCCGCTCCGTAGCCGAGGAGGCCCGTCATGCCGACGTCGTAGGGGTTGTCGTACTGGATCCACTCCTTGCCGCGCAGGCTGTGCCCGACGGGCGCGCCCACCAGCTCGGCGAAGGCGACGACCTCGTCGTGCGCGTTCTGCACTCCGGCGCCCGCGAAGATCGCGACGGTCCGCGCCTGGTCGATCGCGGCCGCGAGGGCGCGGACGTCGGCGTCGGCGGGGACCAGGACGGGTGTCGACGGCAGCACGAACGCGGGGAAGCCGTCGACCGCCTCCAGCTCGGCGATGTCGCCGGGGAGGGTGACCACGGCGACTCCGCGGAGCGCCACCGCGCTGCGCATCGCGGCGTTCACGACCCGCGGAGCCTGGGCGGCGGTCGAGATCAGCTCGCGGTAGTTCGAGCACTCGACGAAGAGCCTGTCCGGGTGCGTCTCCTGGAAGTAGGACGAGCCGATCTCGTTGCTGGGGATGTGGCTCGCGATGGCGAGCACCGGGGCGGAGGAGCGGTGCGCGTCGTAGAGGCCGTTGATGAGGTGCAGGTTGCCGGGGCCGCAGCTGCCGGCGCAGACGGCGAGGCGCCCGGTGAGCTGCGCCTCCGCGCCGGCGGCGAAGGCGGCCGCCTCCTCGTTGCGCACGTGGATCCAGTCGATGCCTCCCTTCTCGGATCCGCCGCTGCGGCGCACCGCGTCGACGATCGGATTCAGCGAGTCGCCGACGATCCCGTAGATGCGGGAGACGCCGGCGTCGATGAGCTGAGCGATGAGCTGGTCTGCGACCGTCTTCTGAGCCATGACCCCATTCGACCGGACCGGGCTGAGCGTCCGCTACTCCGGAAAGTGGAGATCCGGATCGAGTGCAGCCCCCTCGGGACGGATGCCCTGCACCCCTAGCCTGGGAGCCGTCACAGGAACACCTCCGTGCCGCAGATCCCGGGAGTCGCCATGAACCGCCGCAGAACCGCCCTCGTCCTGGCCGCCGGCGCGGCCCTCGCCCTCGGCCTGACCGGCTGCTCGGGCCTGAACGGCCTGATGGGAGGCGAGACCCGCGACGACGAGACCGGGGAGATCACCGAGGGCGGGACGACCGACGTCTTCCAGCTGCGCGTGGGCGACTGCCTGAACGGAGAGCTCAGCGAGGAGGCGACCGAGGTCACCGACGTGCCGACCGTGCCCTGCACCGACCCGCACGTCTACGAGGTGTTCCAGAACCTGACGATGGCCGACGCCGACGAGTACCCGGGCGAGTCCGTCGCGACGGAGCAGGCCGAGACCGACTGCGTCACGGCGTTCGAGTCGTTCACCGGGATCGGCTACCAGGACTCGGCGTACGACTTCAGCTACTACTACCCGACCGCCGAGAGCTGGGGCACGGGCGACCGCACGATCAACTGCATGATCACCGACCCGAACGGGCCGAGCACGGGCACGCTGGCGGGCGTCGCGGCCTGATCGCGATCCCCGCGCGCGGAGGTGCCGGTCCCGCCGAGCGCTCCGCGCGCGGCCGGGGTCAGTCGCGGTCGCGCGCGGGGAACAGGCGCAGCAGCAGGCCGGAGCCGATCCAGACCACGGCGATCCCCGCGACGAGCCAGGAGGCTCCGAGGCCGGACGCCGCTCCCGCCAGCACAGCGCCGACGGCCGCTGCGGCGGAGCGCAGCCCCGCGCCGATCGTGAACACCTGCGAGCGGACGGCGGCCGGGCTCTCCTGGTCGCGCAGCAGCAGCATCGCCGCGTTCGAGGGGGCCGTGAAGACGCCCGCGACCGCGAAGGCGGCGATCGCCACGACGACGCCCAGGTCGGGAACGGCGACCAGGAGGACGGCGCCGGTCGCGATGTAGGCGGCGCCCATGGTCCACGCCGGCGGACGGCGGGTCCAGCGGCGGGCGGCCACGGCGAGGGCGCCGAGCAGGCCGCCCACGGCGAAGGCGGTCAGGATCCACGCGGCGGCGTCGGTGCTGCCCAGCCGCTCCACAGAGAGGCTGATCGCCGCGACTCCCGCCGCTCCGCCCGCGACCTGGCTGAGCGTGCCCGCCGAGGTGACCACCGCGATCGGACGATGCCGCACGAGGTGGGTGACGCCCGCGACGATCGTCCGCAGCACGCCGACGGTCGGCGCCGGACGGGCCTCCATCGCCAGGCCGAGCGACCCGACGACGCCGATGAGGGCGAGGACCGCCATGGCGAGCATCGCGGTCCGCGCTCCCCCGACTCCGACCGCGAGGCCCACGATCGCCGGCCCGCTGATCGAGGCGACCGTGTACGAGAGCGAGTCCTGCGCGTAGGCGCGGCGCGGCTCCGGGATGGCGCTCGTGACGAAGCTCGACATGCCGCCCATGTAGACGGGCGTCGCGAGCCCCGCGAGGAGCAGCAGCACCACGATGAGCGGCGTCGGCACCTCGCCGAGGAAGGCGGCGACCGCGAAGGCGACGGCGGTCGTGAGCGCGGCGCCGACCAGGAGCCGGCGGGGGCGGCGGACCCGGTCGAGCACCGTGCCGACGAGCGGCGCGGCGATCACGGCGGGGAAGAGCGCCGCTCCGGTCAGGGCGCCGCCGAGCGCGACGTCGCCGAGACGCTCGACGGCGAGGACGGGGAGGGCGACGACCATGCCGGCGCTGGCCAGGCGGAGGGGGATCGACGCGGCCTGGTAGCTGACCGCGCTCATGCGGGACCGGGGATCGACATCACCTCCGATGGTGCCACGGCTGCGGGGCCGGGTCGGCCGGGGAGGCAGGCCACCGGCCTCTGAGCGGCCTGCGGCGGCGCGCCCTAGGCGATCGGCGTCCGCGCCGCGAGCTCGGCCGCCGCCGCGACGCCCAGGCGCCAGGGCGCGCCGTGGCCGGGCAGGAGTGTCCGCGCCCCGGTCCCGGCGAGGACCCGCAGCGAGTCGAGGGACTGCGCCGTGTCGGCGGTGGCGGCGCGCGCGACCAGGTGCGGGCCGGTGCGCGCGGAGTAGGGGTCGAGCGTGACCAGCGCGTCTCCGCCGATCACCGCGTCGCGCTCGGGCAGGTGCAGCGAGACGTGCCCGTCGGTGTGCCCCGGAGTCGCGAGCACGCGGGGCGATCCGGGCACGTCGAGCACCGCTCCGGCGGTCAGCGGCAGGGTCCCGTGCACGGGCGGCACCGCGAGCGCGCCCGCACGGGCCATCGCTCCGAGCACCGGGATCGCGGAGGGGTGCAGCAGCGGGTACACGAACGGCGTGCGCTGGCGGCGGTAGGAGTAGGGCTGCGCGGCGAGCGGCTGGTCGGCCGCGTGCAGGTGCACGGGGACGCCCCGCCGGACGAGGCTGCGGGCGACGCCGAGGTGGTCGAAGTGCGCGTGGGTCAGCACGAGGGCGTCGATGTCGCCGAGCGAGCGGCCGAGCACCTCCAGCGCGCGGACCAGGTGCGGCCACGTCCTCGGGAGACCTGCGTCGACGACGGTCAACCGGCCCGCCTCCTCGATCAGGTAGAGGTTCGTCCAGGCGTGCTCGAGCCGGTGCACCCCGGGTGCGACGTCCCGGTGCAGGCTCGCGCCGCCCCCTCGCCGCTGCTGCCGGCCCTGCTGCTCGCGCTGCTGCTGCTCCATCGTGCTCCCGCCCCTCCGGGCCCGCGCCCGATCGCGACGACGCTACGAGCGTCTGCGACGGGTCGGACAGGGCGTTGACGGCGGGGGTCCGCGTCGTGCAGGGCTCAGCGGCGCCGCCCGCGGAGGGCGAGCTGCACCGCCGCGAGCAGGAGGAGGACCGCGAAGAGGATCCCGGACACGCGCGCCGGCAGGAGGAAGGAGAGCGCCACTCCGGCGAAGGAGAACGCCGTCGCGGTGAGCCCGACCACGAGGCCCGCGCGCACGTCGAGCAGGCCGCGCCGGGCGTTCGCGATCGAGCCGGTGACCGCCGTGGGGATCATCGCGGCGAGCGACGTGCCCTTGGCCAGGAGGTCCGCGAGCCCGAAGGCCCCGACCAGGACCGGCACGGCGATCGCTCCGCCGCCGATGCCGAAGAGGCCGGAGGCGACGCCCATCCCGATGCCGAGCCCCGCGAATCCGGGCCACACGCCCCAGCCCTCGGCGACGTCGCCGGTGTCGTTCGAGCCGAACACGGCCATCCGCACCGCCGCGGCCACGAGCAGCGCCACGAACATCCAGCGCAGCACCCCCAGAGGCAGCCGCGCGAGCAGCCAGGATCCGGCCACCGCCCCGAGCATCGCCGCAGCCGCGATCACCGCCGCCGGGACCCAGGCGACCTGGCCGGCGAGGGCGTAGCCGAACGCTCCGGCGACCGAGGTCGGAGCGATCGCGAGCAGCGAGGTGGCGGAGGCGCGGCGCTGGTCCATCCCGGCCCACGCGATCAGCATCGGCACCATCACGATCCCGCCGCCGACGCCGAACGCGCCCGACAGGGTCCCGCCGACCGCGCCGATCAGGGCCAGGACGAGCAGGGCGCGCGGGCGCATGCGCGCGGCCGTCCGATCGGGGAGGGGCGCCTGCGGGGCGGTCGCGTCGGTCACGGCTCCATGCCACCACAGCACCGGGCCGAGGGCGAATCGACGGGCGTCGACCGCGTTCCTGAGAGGACCGGCCCGGCCCGGCCCGCCTCTCTGGCAGTTGCCTGGGCGGGCCGGATCCGACCGTGACGTTCGGCGTCGACGGAGCGTCCTACCTGCATACCCCGCCTGATCGAGCGATCGGGCCCCGAGCGAAAGAGGAGACCATGGCCGAGACCACCGCGACCACCACCCGTCAGACCAGCACCGGATCCGGACGCACCGTGATCGAGGACGGCGTCATCGCCAAGGTCGCCGGCATCGCCGCGCGCGAGGTCCCGGGCGTCCACGCCCTCGGCGGAGGAGCGGCCCGAGCGATCGGCGCCATCCGCAGTGCGATCGGCAACGACGACCGCGGCCAGGGCGTCAAGGTCGAGGTCGGCGAGCGCCAGGTCGCCGCCGACATCACCATCGTCGCCGAGTACCCCGCGCCGCTGCAGAAGGTCGCCGAGAACGTGCGCTCCGCCGTCGCCGACGCCATCCAGCACATCGCCGGCATGGAGGTCGCCGAGATCAACGTGACCGTCCAGGACGTCCACATCCCCGAGGACGACACCCAGGAGTCCGACCCGCGCGTCGTCTGACCCGTTCCCCCCGCACCGACGCCCCGG